>JACRDF010000040.1 GCA_016212925.1 Desulfomonile tiedjei | reverse complement strand
GACAGTGGTGAGTGCGTCTGTGAAATCCCCCGAACGATTCTGTTTCCCGTAGGGCGGCCTATGGCCGCCATCTTCACTTTTAGGCCGATTCACCCTGTGGCGGGCACGGCCCCGCCCTACGTTCTGGCATTTTAAGCGTAGAGGATGGCTCTGGTGGGCGACACGTGAAATAATAACGAGTCCGTCCCGGGTAATCCCCCGACCGATGCTGCTTTCCGTAGGTCGGCCTATGGCCGCCATCTTCATTTCTAGGCCGATTCACTTCGTGGCGGGCATGGCCCGGCCCACATTCCTGAATCCATCCCGTTTAATGTCCTGATAGCAAAGAAGATACCATCGCGGTGATTTCCGCTTGCAGGTCTCCTGGGGCCACATCGGGCTTTGACAGTTCCTTCCCCGGTCTCAAGCCGCGCGGGTCGGATATCGTTCCTTCCAGGCTGTACAATGAACCGGCTTGGGTTATCTTTATGGTCACACGATGCGCTTCCTCGGCCGGAGCAAGCACGGCTGACCGCAACGTATCTGCCTGCTTCTCGGCAGGTTCCTCTTCCGTGCCAATCTGCGTACTGAAGTCATATTTGGCAGCTAATTCTAGGGAAGGAACAAATCGCAATCCCGCTGCCTCCGGACCTGCAGGCGCGACAATCCGTACCACGACTGTAGGCCGATGTTCACCGCGCGTTTCCTTTTCCTGCGCCAGGCCGGGCACCAGACCGTCCACCCGTGTCTTCGATAGTGGTTTCGCCGGGGGCAGGACTTTCTGCTCAAGCTCGGCATCAAGATAGCCCCGCGTGGCCCTTTCAGCATGGGGCGCCGCGTTTGGTTTAGAGGCAGGCGGGGCCACCGTAAAACTCTTTAGCTTCCGGAGTTCGCCCTTCTTGACCTCCGGCGGTCTCCTCGCAGGGGTGGGGACAGGAGCTGCCGGCGCTGCTGGTGCCGATTCTACCGCAGGTGGGGGGCTCTCTTCTGGGGCCCGCGGCTCAGCCGGCTTGAACTTGTAGCTTGGCGCGTCCGGCTGCTCATCAGCGGTCCGTTTTTCTTCGACTGCCTGCGGCGCCGGCGCTTTGTCTCGCAGGGAAACATCCCCCGATGGCGGAACACCCTTGAAAGTCGTCCAACTAGGAACCAAAACAGCAACCAACACCAAGACCGCGGCCACGGTACCCAAAGCGAGCATTGGAGCGTTGAAAGGCTTGCGGAACAATTCAAGGACCGAGGCAAGCCAGTTGCTTCGTTCAGCTCGCGAACCCGCGGCTTGCTGACGCGCCTTAAGGTGCTGCAACAGAGGCCCAGGCAAAGTTTGCCTTGGTGGTGAGTATTGCGGGCCAACGGCCACCATTTCGCGTAGGACCGCAACGGCCTCTTTGCACTCTTCGCAGGTTTGCAGATGCGCGGAGACGTGGCCACCAACATCTTCTGCGCCTGAGACGAAACGGAAGAGGTCTTCCTCATCCGGATGAAAGCACCAAGGATTAGCCCTCAGCACCCCATCCAGGTGCCGGAGGGATTCCAATTCGCGGGAACAGGCGCTGCAAACCACGAGATGTTGCTCCAGTTCCCGTCGGGTGTCGGGCGGCAGATCACCCTCGATATACGCGAACAACTCAGCGGGGTCCCATCCTTCGGGGCATTTTTCCATGGAATCTACCACCGGTCAGTCACTCCCTGCGATGAAAGCTGCGAATAGTTTCTGCCAAGAGACGCCAGACATCGCTGAAGACGCACACGTAGCGATGCCTCTTTGTCATTCAAAATCATCGCTATCTCCTTGTAGGAGAGGCCATGGTCATACCTCAACCCGAGGAGTTCTCTGCAACTTTCCCCAATAAGATTCAGAGCCAGCCTCAATAGATGCGTCTCTTCGGCCCTGATGTACAATGCCTCCTGATCCTGGCCGTCATCAGCCACCGAAACACATTGTCCGCGATCTGCCGAATCATGCGCGTCAACCTGTCTGTGGTGAGGATTCGTCCCCCCGCGTTTGGCGGCTGAGGCATGCCGGTAACGCGTAATTCCGACGCGGCGCGCTATTTCCAATATGTAAGCCTCCAAGGATCTCGAAGGATCGTATTTTCCCAACGCCTTGAAAAGATGCAAGAAAACATCCTGAACTGTGTCTTCCGTTTCGTTCGGTTTCGATCGGCTCATTCGCTTCACCGCGGCGGAAACCATACCGAAGTACCTGGCATAAAATTCTTCCCAGGCTTGCCTCTCTCCCTGATTGCAGCGCGCTACCAAGGATCTGATATCATCTCCCGGTTTCGGGGCAGGCACAGAGTTATCCTTTCGATTCAACGGAACTTTTTGCAATCAAAAAGCAGGCCGGACGCCTCCGGACTTCCCCATTTTAGCGCGCTTTCCACCAGTATGGTACTTCGCAAATGCAGATTATTTGTAACAGTCCATGGCCAACTTTCCTGAATTGAGGAGGGCGGCCTGAGTCATGTGACGTTAATTATTACAAGAAATAACAATATGATATTTTAATTTCTTAAAGTATTTTCTTGACTTTCCGGTTCGGTTCTCCTATATTCCCTACCTGTGAGGGCGTCATTGGCGAAAGCCCGATGCTCCCACGTTATGACCTCTACCCTGGATGGACACCCTCCCTCCCCCATAACCCCCCCATCCAGGGCTTCGAGGTCGTTTGAATCATCGGGTCTTTTTTCAGACCCAACGTAATGTCCTTGAGGCAGCGGTCTTTCAACAAGGCCGCTGCCTCCGCGTCCGGGTGCGGGAGAGACAATTCTCGCCACAGATCATGTTCACTCAGCACCGAGCGTTGTGGCAATTGCGTAGATTAGTGTCATATTGTGGGGGAGATTTCGTTATTCCGGCGAACATCGGAATCCAGGCCTCTTAATTCCGCGGGGCCTTTCGGATCCCTTCTTTTCACCTTCTATTTGGCGCTAGGTTGGGCTCTCGAACGGGTTTCCAGAGGAATGAGGTGGGCCGGTGTGGTTCATTGAAACGCGCCAAACAGGCTTTTCAATCCGTCATGTAGCCGAAGCAACCCTTGTTCCACAACGGACGCGACTGTCGTTTCGTCCTCGGTTCCAGGGTAGTTGCCGACTATCGAGACCTGCACCGGTTTGTTGAGCCAATGGTAGGAGCCTCTGTCGTTTTTCTTCAGGGGGCCTAATCCGACCGCTGCGGCCAACACGGACTTAAACTTGCATGGATCGGGCAGCCGGATGCATCCCGCAGAGACAGCGCCGTAGGTGTCAACTCGCATGCCTCTGTGGTTGGGCAAGGCCGTAGCCTCAAAGCCGTGCATGCCAAGCTCTTGAAATCTTTCGCACCGTCCGTCTTCATCGCAGGCAAGGATGGGAGCAAAGAAGCCTTTATAAAGCCCCGGAATCGGATCTGCATCGGCCGGGAAAAAAGCCACGTCGGGATAGCAGTATGCATGATTAATAATGAATTCGCCTTCAGGCGTGGGGGACTCGATGTCGCCCAAGGCCACAGGCGTACGATAAATCTCCTCAACCGCCCCGTCTCTCCGTATGCCCTCCAGGACCAGGTTGAAATCTGACCGGTTGATCACTATCCTCACACGGGCAAATCCATTTCCTCGATCACCGGAAAGAGAATCCTGGCTTAACTCTCGCCAATCCTTGTACAGGCCGGGCAGGCATGGATCGTCGGGAGCTTGCGGCTGAGCGGTCTTCTCAGGCCCCGGGAGAATAGGAACAACAGCTTGGGTGGCCTCGGGTTTGTCCTGTGGCACCTCCACATGCCCTACCCTCCCAAGGGCGTCTATGCTCATAACTTCTTGCGGTGGCGGCCACCACAAAATGTCCGTTTCCGCGCATGCCTGTCCGCATACCCAACCCGTCAGGAAAAGGGCCGCCAACAGCACAGAAATGAGCGAGTGAGCGATCATGGATTTTGCTCCGCGTGGAACCGGCGGTGCGTAAGAGCGCTATATCCTTCCGGACAGCGACTGTCAAGGGAGCCGGCCGGACAGGAACGCTCCGGAGCGCTTCGACGCAAACGGTGCGAGGTCTGGAGCGATCACATGGGGATTAATCCTCGGCAAACGGGAAGCGCACCAAGGGGTGATACTCGGCGCCGCTCGGCTTGAGAATGCTTTGAAAAAGCACCGCCTGAACAGCCGCGAAAGAAGGCCCCGCAGCGTCCATGTTTTGCCTGACCTCTTCCACGAGATCGGCCATCCGCTTGTTCGACCTTACCCTGCCAAGGGTAAGATGAGGAGTGAAAGGCCTTTTTTCAGGAGCGAATCCGAAGGGGACAAGCAGTTCCTCCACTCGCCGGGCTAATGGAACCAGCGCCCCTTCCGGATCGTGCAGGCCGGCCCATATCACCCGCGGTCTGCCAAGCCCGGGAAAGGCCCCGAGTTCGCCGGCCCGCAGGCTGACCCGCCTTTGCTCCATGAAGATAGGGCCCAGCTCCTTTTCGAGCACTGGAACAAGGTCAGTGGATATGTTCCCCAGGAACTTTAACGTCAGGTGCATTCCCTCCGGCCTGATCCACTTCACGTCAGCCGCGGTCTTCTTCAGATCCGTGACAATCGCTCGCAGAAAAGACTTAACCTCTTCGGGCAGTTCAATAGCGATGAACGCCCTTACCTCTCCGCTTGGAGCAGTCATCTTTGTCCCTCTATTCAAATAATGAGTGCAACCCTTCTATACCTATTGCCAAAAGTTTTCTCCGATTCGAGGCAGCCTGATGTCGTCATTCCGGCGGAAGCCGGAATCCAGTCTTTTCAATATGTTCTGGACCCCGGCTTTCGCCGGGGTGACGGAGCGTGAATAGGCCATTACTTTTGGCAATGATTATATGTCATTGTGAGATCATTTGTAGGCTAATGCAACAGCGCTCTCAGGGACATTGAAGTTCCTATGAAAACGCTCCGAAGAAGACCGGCAAGATGCCGGCGCTACGAGCGTTTTCATCCTTCGTTGTGGCGCTTTCCACCGTGAAAGTTGGCATTATCACAGAGCCTCTCCAAGTCCGCATTTCTGTCCTGCGCTCCTGTACAACTTCTCTGCCTCGGGTAACAATTCCTTCATTTTGCTTATCCGGTCCTCGTCCGCGGGGTGGGTGGAAAGCCAGACCGGAATCGGCGGCTTCTTGATTTTGGACATGCGCTCCCAGAGTCTGACAGCCTCGGACGGGTCGTATCCCGCACGAGCCATGTAGATGAGGCCTATGCGGTCGGCCTCAAACTCATGGACCCGGCTGTACGGGAGGATTACCCCCAAGGTCCCTCCCAAACCTAGAGCGCCCAGAGCGATCCGCGATTTGGTGTCCAAACTTCCGTCCTTGTTCTTGAGTATCTCCCCTCCAGCCGAGACCGCACCCCGCATAGCCAATTGTTGGCTCAACCGCTCCCCGCCGTGCCTGGCCACAGCGTGCGCCACTTCATGAGAGATCACTGCGGCCAGGCCTGCTTCATTCTTCAGGTAAGGCCGCAGACCGGTGAAAACCACTATCTTTCCGCCAGGCAGGCACACAGCGTTGGGCACGTCCTTGTCAATGACTCTGACCTTCCAATCGAATCGCGGGTGGTCCACCTTTTCAGCTGCCTGGCTTACGCGGTCGGTGACTCGGCGAACAATTTCATTGAATCCCTTGTCTTTTGATTCCGGCTCTTTGGAGGCCACTTCGTCGAAGGCCTTAATGGCAAGAGTATTCAGCTGGCTGTCGGAAACGACATTGAGCTGTTTCCGTCCGGTGTGAGGAACCGTGGCGCATCCGAAGGCAACCAGGCACATCAACAATGCCGGCAGCCTTCCGTGCTTGCGCTTCCGTCCGACGGAGCGCTCCGTCCTGTCGTATATAACTTGATTTATCAGGTAGTTCATGATAATTTTATGTTAGATACTTTAAAGCGTATACTGCATCTCTGGAGGTGCACATTGAAGTGCGACAAATGCGGTTTTGTAAGTTTCGATCACAATCTCGCTTGCCCGTCCTGCAACAAGGACCTTGGATCTTTGCGGCACAGGTTGGGAATTCATTACACGCCGCCTGAGACGACTTTCGATGAGTTCTTCGCGGGATCGTCAGGGGCCTATCAGACAGCGGCAGGCCCTCCCAAGGAACCTGAAGCGGAACTCGATTTCGATTCGGTGGACGATGAATTCGAGTTCACATTGGATGACTGACCTTCTGGCGTCCAAACCAAGCCCGTAAGGTCCGAACCCGCTTATCGGCTAAAAGACCGGTCCTCCGTGTCGACTCATTTGACCGAACCGAACCCGGCCGTATTGGAATGACCTGAAAGCGGTTCCCAATCGAACAACGAATAATCCGCCGGACCAAACAGGGACCTGAACTCTGCCAGGTCCGCGGCACGCCGAATCCGTTGCTGACTGATGCCGGGCGCCACTGGCACGGGAAGCAGGCCGGGTGTGATTCCGTGTCCAGGCTACTGGCGCTGTTTTAAAGGGAATAGGTATGAATTCAGCCCGGCGTCGGCTTGCTCATTCCTCTTGCGTTTCCAGCGGCCACTGTCCCTTTTCCTGGAGGACTTCCCGCAGCACCTTCAATCCCTGATTGACAATAGGCATTCCACCATAGATTCCGCATTGGAAAATCACTTCCGCGATTTCACGGGGAGCACACCCCACATTGAGCGCCGCGTAAATATGCAGTTTCAACTCCTCGGTCCTCTCCAGGACCGTTAGAGCAGCTACTGTGATAAGCTGACGCGTGGGATGAGGAATGCGTTCTCGGGCATACATCTGCCCGGTTATAAAGATCGACAGGTCCTTTGCCAATTCCTTGTCAAACGCGCGCCACAGATCAAACGGTCGCTCATCTCGATATCCTTCGAAATAGAGCCTGGCCGTCTCACTCGTCTTTTCCTTCAAGTCTTTCCCCATGATCGCCTCTCAAGATTAGTGGTCATTTCTCATCCGATTTGTTCCATCGGTTCCAGCAAGTACTTCTTTGCCAGGTCAATATAAAGCTGTTTGCCCCAAGCCCAGAATGCTTCATCCTTAGCCGTTAACTCTCGGATGATCTTCGCGGGATTACCGGCTGCTACCACCCCTGATGGAATTATCTGTCCCAGAGTCACCACGCTTCCTTCCGCTACGATCGAGCGTTCTCCAATTTTGGACCGTATGCTGAGGACGGCTCCCATGCCAATGACGGAATGGTCTCCTATATCTGTTCCGTGCACTATGGCGCCGTGGCCTATGGTGACCTGGTTTCCTATTCGGCCGGTGCTTTGGGGGAAAGCGTGAACGATGACTCCCTCTTCCACCGCTGTTCCATCACCGATCTCAATTCTGCCGTAGTCGCCCCTCAGAATTGCACCATGTCCGATATAGCAGTCGTTGCCGATAAGCACATCACCGATTACTTGTGCGAGTTCGCTTATGTAAGTGCCTGTACCGTGAACAGGCTGCTTGCCGTCAAATCTATAGATCATGGTAACCTCGTTGCTAACAGGGCTCGCTCCTAGTCCTTGTAAAAGCCTCTCTTATAACTGTCATAGGCTACAATGACCGGACCTGGAATTCCATGGTCCAGGCAAATCCTGTCAATGACATCCTGCCATTCAGCCTGACAGCAAGGTATGGGATAAGGAATATCGGAACCGGGCTGTTTCAGTGGGGAGAGCGGCGCAGCCTTCTTGACGGTGTCGTTGCTCGCATCGCCTGAGACCTGATCTCCACCCGAAATGTGAACCAGAAAAGTTGCCTTTTTCGGTTTCCATCTTCTTATGTAGTCCATGGCCTTTTGGAAACTCATGTGGTACGGACGATTGTTCACCGGTTCGTTAAGCCAGTGGGACTGTATCACCAGCACGTCAGGTTCCGACACAATGCCCGGCTCGCCGTCAAGATGCATGAAATCCGATGTGTACACGAGCTTGAAATAGTCGTTCCCTGTCGGATCTTCCAGTACATAGCCGACTGAACCTGCCGCGGTCGGCCCGTGAAACGTCTTAAACGGAGTCACCCGGGTCCTGATGCCCTCCAAAGGTTTGCCCGGCTCAGCAACACGCTTCTCTATGAGAGATCCCAGCAAATAACCGAATCGGATTTCCACCGCCTTCCAGGTTTGCTCGGTGGCATAAACAGGTATCGCTTTCCAGGCCTCTCTCGGGATGGAGCGCCGGAAAGCCAACAAGTCATCCATCCCCAGGAAGTGGTCCCCGTGTTCATGAGTAATTAGTATCAGGTCGGGCTTCTGCAGGTTACAGTTCCACATCTGAGATCGCAGATCCGGCCCGCAGTCAACAAGGATGGTTTCAATCCCTTTAGTGACAAACGATGTTCGAGTGCGCGTCTCGCCACGTTCCAACATCTTTTTGCACGTTACGCATGAACATGAGTACTCGGGCAATCCCCATGCGCTGCCGGTCCCGAGGAAAACTATTTCCATCAGCCTCTCCCCTCGTGAATATGCGTTGGCCCCGCTCCCTCGAAGTGGAAATTTCTGCGACATCCGCAGCGAGACAAGCCTGTCGAGGAACCACTCTTCAGAACCATTCTATCGGTCGCCACAGTCACATATGGCCGAACCATTGTAGCCCAACAGGGCCTCTAACGGTTTGAAAAAAGAGCCTGCTATAGTGGGATGTGATTACGACTGCCAAAGGCGGGACGTTGAAGGAATAAGTAACCGGATTCAGCTTAGGTTTGGTTCACTTCTCTCGGAAAATCCAGCGGCCGACAAATTGCCCAAGTCCTTTACAAACTTCCGGAATGTCACTTGCCTCGATAAACAATCAAACCGTGGGTCAGATCATATGGGGACAATGCTACCGTGACTCGATCGCCTAGCAGGACTTTTATTCTGAATCGCGACATCCGCCCGGACAGTTTAGTTCTTATACTCCTGCCATCTTCGGTTTCAACCTGGTACATGCCCCCTGAATGAACCTTTACCACGGTTCCTTCAACTTTAACGTTGTCTTCTCTACTCACGCGTTTTCACCTTCCTAACAAACGGCCTCAAACGGCCCTTTATCGTTTCCTCTCCTTTAATCTTAGTCTGATACGCGACCGATGCTGCCAGCATACCATAATTAGCGGCTCTCGGGTGCATATCACTCATCTTTCATCTTTGTCAAATCATCTTTCGATAAGTTTCCCTGACACGTTCCAAATCCTCGGGGGTGTCCACTTCGATGGAATCCTTGTCGGTAAGGACCACTTTGATTCGGAACCCATTCTCAAGGGCGCGCAGCTGCTCGAGACCCTCGGCCCGCTCCAGGCTCCCCTGAGGAAGACGCAAGAATGTCTGAAGGAAATCATTACGATAGGCATATATGCCATGATGTTTGAAGTAGATGGGGGTAGTCCCCCTGTCTCTGAAAAACGGGATGGTAGACCTTGAGAAATACAGTGCGAATCCCTCTCGGTCCATCACGGTCTTGACGGCATTGGGATGGGTGATCTCTTCATCCCTCACGATTCTGTAAATGAGTGTACTCATAGGAATAGTTTCGTCATCCAGCAGCGGTTGGACAACCTCGTCAACCATAACAGGGTCGAAAAGGGGCTGATCTCCCTGAACGTTGACCGCTATATCGTCTTTTCCAAGGCCGATTGCCCCGGCGGCTTCTGCGATCCGGTCGGTTCCGGAACGGTGGTCCCTCGATGTCAGCAGCGCTTTGCCTCCGTGATGCCGGACGGCTTCCATAATCTCGTCGGAATCTGTTGCCACGTACACGTCTTCGAGCAATCCGGACTTTAGCGCTCTTTCCATCACGCGCACTATCATTGGTTTGCCAAGAATGTCCGCCAGCGGTTTTCCATGAAATCGCGTGGATTCCGCACGGGCAGGTATGAATCCGACTGCTTTCACGCTGCTTCCCAAGCTTGGCGGGCCATGTTCACAGGACTTCTTCTGCCGTAGCCTGGAGTTCTACGACGGTACGCCGTATCGTATCCTCGTCCATTTGCAGAAACACAGGGATGACGACTAGTTTTTCCACTATCGCTGCGCTCTTGGGGAGCATATCCTTGGCATACTTGAAATCCCCGCCGTACGGGGGGCCTGCAAATGGAAAAGGACCGGGCCAGACCGTCTTTCTCTCTAGAATATGCTCCCAGTTAGGGAGCCAATGCCAAAAGTTGTTCTTGAAATAGATGGCTGAAAAACCTTTTTCCGTAAACCTCTTGTGAAACGCCACGGCCTTCTCGGCATCAGGCAAGAAGAAACAGACATGGCTACAACTGTCCTTGCCGTTTTCGGGCAGAGCCCTCATGGTGACGCTTTCGATGCTTTCGAGGGCCTCCCGGATCAGGGCAGAATTCTGTTGCTGGCGCTGGATAATGTCATCGAGTTTGCTTAGTTGCGCCAAACCAATGGCCCCCTGCAACTCGTTCATCCTGTAGTTGAACCCTAGAAAGTTCCGACCCTCCAAGGCTCTCCCCACTTCGGGGTTATGGTCGTGGCCGTGATCAGCGTATTCCGAGGCTCTCACATAGAGTTCCCTGTCGTTCGTGATCACCATGCCACCTTCTCCGGTGGTCATGGTCTTGTAAAAATCGAACGAAAAGGTCCCCATGTCACCCCAGGTTCCGAGTTTCTTGCCTCCTACGGCCGCTCCGATTGCTTGAGCATTGTCCTCGATCACTTTGATTTCATGCTTGCGAGCTATTTCAATTATTTGCTGGATGCGAGCAGGCGAACCGAGCATGTGGACAGGGATGACAGCCTTAGTCTTCGGCGTAATCTTCCTTTCGAGGTCCTCCGGGTCCATGTTGAGGGTGTCGTCTATCTCCGCAGGCACCGGGACCGCTCCCGCTTCAATAATGGCTTCGAAGGTGGCGATGAAGGTGAATCCCTGAGTGATTACTTCATCACCCGGCCCGACTCCCAGAGCCGCCAGAGCCACCTTGAGAGCGGTACTCCCCGATGTGACGGCATGGGAGTAAACCGCCCCCGTATATTGAGCGAACTGCTCCTCGAATTCTTTTACCTTGTAAATGCCTTTGCGTTCGCTCTTGAATTCGTATCGAAAGAAGATTCCTGTTTCCAGGACTTCGTTAATCTGTTCCTTTTCTGTTTCCCCTATCCATTCGTATCCAGGCATAAGG
Organism: Desulfomonile tiedjei; assembly: GCA_016212925.1. Classification (NCBI taxonomy): domain Bacteria; kingdom Pseudomonadati; phylum Thermodesulfobacteriota; class Desulfomonilia; order Desulfomonilales; family Desulfomonilaceae; genus Desulfomonile; species Desulfomonile tiedjei. Next base: position 168,378 of record JACRDF010000040.1, on the reverse strand, counting down.
CCCTCCTGAGCCGCCAAGCGATCGGGAATATCTTAAGACATTCAAGTTTTCCGGGAAATGTTTCAGGACCTTACTCGAAGGCTCGCTCGTATATCCCCTGAGCAGCCTCTGCGCTGAGGGTCCTTGGATTGTTTTCTACAGGGCGTGTCACTTTCATGGCACTTTCCACGAGCGCGGGGATGTCTGATTTTGGAACACCAACCTCTGAAAGCACCGCGGGAATTCCGATGTCGGCACAAAGCGTTTTTACTGCTTCCACCGCGGCCGCTGCCGCACGCCTGGGTGGAAGTCCCTCCACGGGCTCTCCCAGGCTGCGGGCTATAAGTGACAAATGGCGCTCCGCGGCAGGAAGATTGAATTTCATGACGTGAGGAATCAGAATCGCATTGGCCAGGCCGTGGGGTATCCTGTAGAAGCCGCCGAGGGGGTAAGCGAGCGCATGAGCAGCACCTACACCGGCATCCGCCAGAGCCAGGCCTCCCAAAAGGCTTCCAAGAAGCATCTGCTCCCTGGCCTCGATGTCGTCTCCGTGAAACACCGCACGACGAAGGTTGGCTCCTATCAGTCTGATGGCTTCCAAAGCCAGAGCCTCGGTGAAGACGGTAGACGATCTGCTCGTCACCGATTCCACTGCATGAGTCAGGGCATCCATTCCCGTGGCCGCGGTAACATCGGGCGGAACGGACCTGGTCAGCTCGGGATCAAGAAGCGCCACGTCCGGAAAAAGATGCGGGCTGTTGATCCCTCCCTTGGCCTTGGTCTGCCTGTTGGTGAACACCGCTGTGAACGTGACCTCCGCTCCTGTTCCGGCTGTGGTCGGAATCATTATGGTCTTTGTGCCGGGGGCGTTAACACGATTCAGGCCGATAAAGTCTTCGGCGACCCCGCCGTTGGTTATCAATATGGAAGCGGCCTTGGCGGTATCCATAGCCGACCCGCCGCCCATTCCGACCACCAGGTCTGCTTGCGCCCCTTTCCCGAGCCCGGCAGCCTCGTCAGCGTTGTCCAGATAGGGTTCAGGTTCAACCTTCCGGAAAGTCTCCCCTTCCAGACCCGCGGCCTTCAGACTCTTCACGGCCTCATCCAACAGCCCGTTGGTTGCCAGAGCCGGATCTCCAACGAGAAGGAATCGTCCGACGCCCAGTTCTCGGGCCAACTCTCCCAAGGTCGAGATTCCGCCTAGCCCAAAAAACACCTTCGTCTTGATGTGAAAAGTTCCCAGCTTATCTGTCATGAAATCCTCGGGAATTCGAGAGATAAACGGCGAAAACGTTGAAGTTATAACAGAAAACCCTGGGGCGGGCAAGAGTAAGCATTCATTTACGGCAATCATTCATGCAGGGGCGCTCTAGCGTAACTGTTCAGTCTTGGTCAGTGCGAGCGCAGCGAAGCCATCGCCATTGGTGGGACAGGCTTCCAGCCTGTCAATTTGAATGACCGGCAGGATGCCGGTCCTACCGGGAATGAGATCGCTTTCCCGCGAACCGCGGGACTTCACTCCTCCCAATGACAGAGAACCGACAATTCGCAGCGTAAGTGAAGGGCCACCCTCAAGCAAACAAAGCCCTTACGTTTCACCCTTTAATGTGGTATAGAAAAGAGTTTCAGGACAATTCAGGCCCAGGAGGCTTCACCAGTGCTAGAGATTTTGACCAAAGGATTTCGCGACGCCCGACAATACCTTCAGGGAATGCGCACCCTTACCGAGGAAAACCTCGGTGAAGCCCTGAGAATAGTCCGAATCTCTCTTTTGGAAGCGGACGTAGAATTCGAGGTGGCACGATCCTTTCTGGAAACGGTCAAAGAGCAAGCCCTTGGCGAAATAATCCAAGTAAGAATCAAGCACAGGGACAGAAAGCTCACGATCGCTCCCGGCGATCACTTCATCAGGCTCTGCCACGATGAGCTGGTAAGCCTTATGGGACCTGCCGACTCTGCTCTCGAGCTGAAACCAAAGGCCCTAAGTTCCATCATGATGGTCGGGCTCCAGGGCTCCGGCAAAACTACCACAGCCGCCAAGCTGGCTCGGTTCCTCGAAAAACAAGGTAAGAAGCCCATGCTCGTCGCCGCGGACGTATACCGTCCCGCGGCTGTCGAGCAGTTGCGCAAGTTGGGAGCGGACCTCAATATTCCGGTGTTTTCGGATGGCGGAGGCAGTCCTCCGGAAATCTGCGCCGGAGCCGTAAAAGAGGCACTTGAAACAGGCCGTGATGTTACCATCTTCGACACGGCCGGGCGCCTCACTATAGATGAACCGCTCATGGAGGAATTGCACCGGATACGGGAACTCACTTCCCCACAACACGTGCTCCTCGTCTGTGACGCGATGATAGGCCAGGAATCGGTCAACATCGCGAAAGCTTTCAACGAGCGAATACCTCTCACGGGTTTCATTCTCACCAAGCTGGACGGCGATGCACGTGGCGGCGCGGCTATTTCGATCAAGCAGGCTACCGGGGTCCCTATCAAGTTCGTGGGTATGGGTGAAGGGCTCGACCGTTTGGAGGAGTTCCGCCCGGACGGCTTGGCCTCCCGTATCCTCGGATTCGGCGATGTGGTCGGCCTGGTAAAGGACTTTGAAGAAGTCGTCGATGAGAAAAAAGCCGAAGAAGATGCGATGCGCATGCTTCAAGGCGACTTCAGCCTCGACGATTTCCTGAAACAGATCCGCACCATAAAGAAGATGGGACCGCTTCAAGACATTGTCGAAAAACTCCCGTTTTTCCCGGGCGGGCTTCCCAATTCAGCCCAAGTGGACGACTACGAATTGGTTCGGACCGAATCCATAATCAACTCCATGACAAAGGCGGAACGACGCCGGCCCGACATTATAGATGACAGTCGGATGCAGCGCATAGCGACGGGATCCGGACGTAAGCCTGGAGAAATAAAGGAACTGCTTGGCAAGTTCAAGGCCATGCGGGACCTGATGACGGCCATGGGTGGAGGCAAGCTCCGCGGCCCTTGGAAGAGACTGAAAGGGCTGAAGAAAATGTTCGGGGGTGGCTTGGGAGGGCTGACCGGCGAGGATGGACCGGGACTGGCCAACCCCTTCGGCCTGCCTGAAGTGAAAAAGGGGAAAATGGTCTCGAAAAAGGCTTTGGAGAAAAAAAGAAAGAAGGGCAAAGACGCTCGACAAGCGAGAAAGAAAGCCAAGAAACGATAACTGCTTCTAATTACCTAATTTGATGAGGGAACCGGTTCCCGGTAACGCCCTTAATCACAATGGAGGACACAATGATTCTGAAGCTTTTGGGAATGATTCTTCTGGGTATCCTGAGTGGGGCATTAAGCTATTACGGAAAGAATTACTATGTTGGAGTGTTCAACGATATTTTGGGCAGGGACGAGCATGAGACTCCGGCTGCAAGAGTGGGCCGAGGTTTCCTGTACGGTTTCCTTTTCCCGGTCTACTTCTCGCTTATCCTCGCAGGCCTGGTGGCCCTGATCATGTTCTTGATCGCGGCCGGTATCATCGCGGCCATAGTTTTCGTTCTGGTCTGGGTTACCGAAAAGCTTCTGCCTCACGAGTGGTTCGGGAATATACTGATAGGCCTGTTTGACAAATTGGGCCTCAAAGGCGCGCCAACTCCTCCGCAACCGGTCACGGAGATAACCCCGCCTGTCCAGGCTTCACCCGGCCCTTTAGAAACGGCATCCCCTTCGACCGGCTCTGAAGCTCCGGGCGAGACGAAGCAGGAGACTGAGAAAAAGGACTGACCACAGGTTCCGGCAACATCACGGGAACTCTCTATACGCGTCAAAATTATGCAGAGAAACTCATTATTGTGATTGCCCTGACACCAGGAATGGCAGCAGCGCTGAGGCGGACAGTCCATCGGTAGGGACAGGCGTCCCTGCCGGTCCTCTTTTGGCTATCCGATTCGGACGCGAACTTGTGCCGAAGTCAAACCGTCGTCTCAATAATATCGCTAACGAAGGCGGGAATCTTAAGGAAAGGGAACAGCATTGGGGTTCTCGCTGCTGAGTGAGCCTGCAATTGGGCCGGCAGGGACGCCGGCCCCTACTGTAGGGAAGCGCGAGCATGCCCTTATTCTAGAGTTGCTGCGGGAACCCGTCCGGTCAAAAGGGTCTCCCCCGCAAACCTCTCTCAAAGAACCCTAACTATTGGCCACTGGTCTTGGCCTTCAGCAATCTTTCTTCGAGCTTTGCCAGTTCGTCTCTCAATCCTTGGGGCAATCGGTCGCCGAATTTGGCGTAGTGCTCCTTGATTGAAGGGATTTCCGCCAACCAGCCCTCAACGTCCACGTTCAGCAACTCCTCCAAGGCTTCCTGAGACAAATTCAAATCATCGAGGTCCAAAGTGCCGGGGGCAGGTAAACGCCCGATAGGGGTGTCGATGGATTTGTCACCGCCATTCACGCGCTCGAAGATCCACTCCAGCACGCGGCTGTTCTCACCATATCCCGGCCAGAGAAATTCTCCCTTCGCGTTCTGGCGGAACCAGTTCACGTAGTATATTCTCGGCAGCTTGTTAGGATCGGCTCCAGCGCCTATTCTCAGCCAATGGGCAAAATAGTCTCCCATGTGGTAACCGCAAAACGGGAGCATCGCCATAGGATCGCGACGAAGCTGACCCACCTTCCCCGCGGCCGCTGCCGTAGTCTCGCTACTGATGATGGAACCCAAGAAGGTCCCATGTCGCCAGTCGAAGGCTTCCGTTACCAGAGGCACTACGGTTGCCCGACGGCCCCCGAAAAGGATAGCGTCTATCGGAACACCGTTGGGCTCTTCCCACTCCGGTGCGATGACAGGGCACTGCCTCGCGGGTGTGGTGAAACGCGCATTGGGATGCGCGGCCTTTCTGCCGCAGCCCGGGGTCCAGTGGCGTCGGAGCCAGTCAGTAAGCTCCGGCGGCTCTTTTTCGGTAAGCCCCTCCCACCAAACATCGCCCTCGGGGGTAATCGCGCAATTCGTGAAGATGGAGTTCTTCGACGCAGTGAGCACCGCGTTCGCGTTGGTCTTCATGCTTGTTCCGGGAGCTACACCGAAGAAACCCGCCTCGGGGTTGATCGCGTACAGCCTGCCATCCTCTCCGAATTTCAGCCACGCGATGTCGTCGCCTATGGGCTCGACTCTCCATCCCGGTATGGTTGGGATGAGCATGGCCAGGTTGGTCTTGCCGCAGGCGGACGGAAACGCGCCCGTTATATATCTTGACACTCCTTCCGGGTTGGTCAGCTTGAGAATAAGCATATGTTCGGCCATCCAGCCCTCGTCGCGAGCCTGAACCGATGCGATGCGCAGAGCGTGACATTTCTTTCCCAGAAGAGCATTTCCACCATATCCGGACCCGTAAGACCAGATCTCGTGCGTGTCGGGGAAATGGCAAATATACTTGTGATCCGGGTTGCACGGCCAAGGGGAATCCGGCCCCCCGTCGGCCATGGGCGCGCCAACGGAGTGCAATCCCAGCACGAACTCGCCTTCAGATCCCAGCACGTCGAGAACTTCTTGCCCCATACGGGTCATGATAAACATGTTGGCCACGACATATGGCGAATCGGTCAGTTCGACTCCTATTTTCGCTATGTGTGAGCCCGTAGGACCCATGCTGTATGGGATGACATACATAGTCCGGCCTTTCATGGAGCCGGAAAAAAGACCTGTGAGCTTGGCCTTCATTTCCGCCGGGTCGGCCCAATTGTTGGTCGGCCCCGCGTCTTCCTGGCGCTTGCAGCAGATGAAGGTCCGGTCTTCCACGCGAGCCACGTCTGCAGGATCCGATCGGATGTAGAGGCTGTTGGGCCGCCGGGAGTCATCCATTGGGATCGCCGTGCCCGCATGAATCATCAGCCGGAGCATCAGCTGGTTTTCTTCCTCTGAACCATCGCACCAGTGAACCTGGTCCGGCTGGCACATTCTCGCCATTTGTTCAACCACCTGTGCAAGCTTCTTGTGATTGACCATCATCACTCCTTTTGAGTGCGCGGCTGGAGGGTAGACGCGCAGTTTGTCATGTATTCTCGAAGCATTACTGCAACCGTCGCCAATTCGAGCAATTCCCGTCGCATGTGTACGAGTGTGAGGGATACCCCCTGCCCTCTTGTTGTCCCGGAGAGGAGACGAAGGAGTATTCTATTCTTTACTGTAGCTCAAGCGCAATGGTTTTTCGGTGGGTTACGCGGAATTAAAGCCATGTTGCGTTTTTCTCGCAAAGCGGATACGAATTGAATGGCCACTGGCGGTCGAGACCGGCGGAAGCCTTCTCACGGGAAACCCTTTGTGGCAAGAGGCTGGTTTGTATACGTTGTCACCGACCAATTTGCCCTGCACGCGGACTAGGCGCCGGTTCTTGGAAAGACCGCGCTTTATAAATATTTTTCTCATGATCCTGTGCTCGCTGTCCCTGTGCGGATGTGTCTCAATTCTAGCCGACCGTAAAGTTGCCGTTTCTTCCGAAAAAAAGACAGGCGCAACCGCCGGCCTCGTCAAACCTCGATTGGCTGCGGCAGAGGATACGAGCACTGCGAAGACCTCCGGGAACCCCGACAAGGGCAAGCTTGAAGAGAAGAAGGCTGCACCCGGTGGGGACCCATTAGGCGAAAAGGTGGCTTCCGCAGTAAGAAACCCTGGCCCTCTCGGCAAGCGCGATGAGGCAAAGGACCTTCCCGCTGAAAAAAAGTCAAACGCGCTCATCAAGCCTGTCCGGCAGGTCTCGGATGAGACCCTGCCGGATAAAAGGGTGGTTGTCGAGTCAGAGCCGAGTCCCAAACCTGACCGGGGAAAGCAGGCCCCTGTCAGATCCGACGACAAGAACAAGGAGAGCGACGACGTCGCCTTCAAGAAACACGATCACGCCAAATATATCTCTACCATACGCGGCAAGGCCATAGATCAGCTCAACAGGGAGAAGGCCGTTACTCTGGCCAGGGTTTGCAGAGACACCACCACCGAGGAGTGGTCCCTAGTCATCTATCGAAAGCGTGATAAAACCTACTCCTTTGTCAGTTATGTATGGGATGAAATAGACGGGAAATGGGAAGAAGCCCTTCCTTCGGGTCCGCGACCCATTTCCGGCTGGAAGCACCATTTGGACTTTTCCTCCGCGGGCAAGGAATGCCAAGTGCTGAAGGGAACGTTACCGTGAGAGGCCATACGATCGCGGAACTGCGAGGATGGTGTCCCCATTATTCCCGGAGACCCTGGGCCGATGCGTCAGGGTAAGCACCGAAAACACTGCCGTTAGGCCCCGCTGAGAAAAGCGGGCGCGCTGGTGAGGCAATCCGTTAGGACCGGCATCTTGCCGGTGCCGATTTTCGGTCATAGCGGGCTTGCCGCCTTCCCTGTCTCAAATGAACGGTTTCCCTGCGACCATGTTTGACCCGCGGCCCGGATTCCGGTATCCTTGAGATCGGGGGAAAAATTGACTTCAATCGAATGGTTAGCAGTCTTTGGTGGGGGAAGGGTCCATTCAAGACAGGACGGTTGGCTCCTAAGGTCGACGAGAAACCTTGATTGAACCGTCAGGCGTTCCGGGAAACGCAAAACGGGGGCGCATTACATAATACCGACAGGAACGCAGCGAGGTGGCCTGATGGGAAAAAGCATCGGAACCGGCCCGGCCCGCGGTCTCTGGGTGGCCTTGCTCCTAGTGATAACTCTCGCGCTCCTGGCTGGATGCTACGCGTATTACCGGTTTGAGACTGAACGAATCCGGCAAGAGAAATACCAGGAAATCGCGGCCATTGGGAAACTGAAGGCAGGACAGATCCAGGACTGGCGCCAGGAGCGGCTGAAGGACCTGTGGAGATCGGTAAGGGCCCCTTTCTTCAAAAGGGCGGTGGAGGAGTGGCTCCAAAACCCGGACAATGCGGTGCTCCAGGCTGACTTGATGCACAGGTTAGTAGTCGAACAGAAGGAGGAAGGCTACTCCGACGTTCTCCTGCTGGACCCGCAAGGTCGTGTTCTGCTCTCCAGTACGCCTCAGCCACACCCCATGAACCCGGCGGCTGAACAGGTCATTGAAGAGGCTCTCGCCAAAGGCACTCCGTTGTTGGGCCACCTGTACCGTTGTCCGAAAGGCATCGTCCACATGGATTCCGTGGGGCCGATCCTGGGTCAGGATGGGCGCCCGATTGGGGTGTTGCTTCTGAGAAGCAACGCGGAATCCCTTCTGTATCCATTGATTCAATCCTGGCCTACCCTCAGCCGAACAGCGGAAACGCTTCTGGTCCGCCGAGAGGGCGAAGACCTTCTTTTCTTAAACGATCTCCGTCACAGGCCTAATACGGCGCTGTCCCTACGCAAACCTCTCACCCTGGTCACGCTTCCGAGTGTTCAGGCCGTGCTCGGAAAGCAGGGGATATTCCAGGGACAAGACTACCGTGGAGTGGAGGTGCTGGCAGACCTGCGCCCCATCCCTGAATCGCCCTGGTTTATGGTGGCCAAGGTTGATGCGAGCGAGATCCTCGCTGAAGCCGGGTATCGCGGGGGAGTGATCGCACTCTTTGCAGCGCTCTTCATCCTGATCGCGGCAGGCGTGACCGCCCACACGTACAGGTATCGACAGGTTCGACTCTATCGAGACCTCTACCGGTCGGAACGCGAAACAAGGGTGGCCCATCAAGAATTCCGGACCACCCTGTACAGTATTGGCGACGCGGTGATCACCACGGACACCGCGGGGTTGGTGAAGCAGATGAATCCCGTTGCAGAGAAGCTCACCGGCTGGCTGGAGGCTGAAGCCAAGGGCAGGCTCCTCGACGAAATCTTCCGCATTGTCAACGAAGACTCCCGTACCAAGGTAGAAAACCCTGTGCGGCGAGTACTGCGCGAAGGGACCGTGGTCGGGCTGGCCAACCATACTTTGCTCATCGCCAGGGACGGGACCGAGCACCTCATCGCGGACAGCGGCGCCCCCATTCGCGAAGACGGTGGAGCTATCAGTGGTGTAGTTTTGGTTTTCCGCGACCAGACACGCGAGCAAGAGGCGCAGAACTCGCTGAGAGAGAGCGAGCGCCGTTTGGCACAGATCATTCAGTTCCTTCCCGACGCGACCTTTGTGGTTGATAGTCAGGGCAAGGTCATAGGTTGGAACCGTGCCATTACGGAAATGACCGGCGTAAAGGTTGACGACATTGTCGGCAAAGGCAATTACGAATATGCCCTGCCCTTTTACGGCTACCGACGACCGGTCCTGATCGACCTGGTGATGACCCCTGACCTCGCAATCGCCAATCAGTATGTTTCCTTTCGACAAGAAGCGGATAGGCTGGTTTCCGAGACGTACCTCGCGGACTTCAGAGGCCGTGGCCCCACCTGGTTATGGAACACCGCAACTCCCCTCTATGACCAGGACGGCAAGGTGGTCGGCGCAATCGAATCCATCAGGGATATCAGCGACCTCAAAACGGCGGAAGCAGCGCTTCGCACGAGTGAAGCTCAACTGTCCAACGCATTGGACATAGCTCACCTCGGCCACTGGGAATACGACGTCACTAAGGATTTGTTCATCTTCAACGATCATTTCTACAAAATATTTCGTACCACAGCCGAGCAAGTGGGTGGATATACAATGTCGTCGGCTGAGTATGCTAGACGTTTTGTCCATCCTGACGACATATCTGTGGTCGGCGGAGAAATACGAAAGGCCATTGAAGCTACCGATCCCCACTTCAGTGGCCAATTGGAACACCGCTTCCTCTACGCGGACGGAGAGATAGGCCATATCAGTGTCCGTCATTTCATCGTTAAGGACGACCTTGGCACGACGGTGAAGACTTATGGAGTGAATCAGGATGTCACTGAACTCAAGCGAGCCGGCAAGGAACGACAGGAGCTGGAGTCCCAACTGCAGCAGGCCCACAAGATGGAGGCCGTTGGAACATTAGCCGGCGGTGTTGCTCACGACTTCAACAACCTATTGCAGGTCGTTCTCGGATACTCGGATTTCGCTCTGACCGATGAGAGCCTGACCCCGGCTACGCGCGATGACCTGATGAAAATCAACAGAGCCGCGCGAAGCGGCGCGGACCTGGTCCAACAACTCCTGATGTTCAGCCGAAAGGCCGAACCCAAACCGCGTGCCCTCAATCTGAATCATGAAATCCAGCGGGTCCGGAAAATGCTCTCCAGGACGATTCCCAAGATGATCAGTATTGAATGGCATCTTGAGGACGAGTTGGCAGTAATAAATGGGGACCCGACTCAGATCGAGCAAATCCTGCTGAATCTTGCGGTAAACGCGAGGGATGCTATGCCGGACGGCGGCAAACTGACAATTCAAACGGAAAACGTGGTCCTGGATGAAGACTACTGCCGGACTCACATCGACGTCGCTCCGGGACAATACGTTCTCTTAAAGATAACGGATACCGGCAAGGGAATGGATCGGACGACGGTCAGCCGGATCTTCGAGCCCTTCTTCACCACAAAAGGGGTCTCGGGGGGTACAGGGTTGGGGTTGGCTGTGGTATACGGGATTGTGAAGCAACACGGTGGCCGGATTGCGTGTTACAGCGAACCGGGTGAAGGAACCGCTTTCAGGATCTACTTGCCGGCTTTGGAGGGGCCGCTTCTCTCTGAGGAGACGAGTCAGAGAAGTATGCCTGCCGGAGGTACGGAGACCATTCTTATGGTAGACGACGAAGACCTTGTCAGGGAGCTGGGAGCGCGAATTCTAACAAAGGCGGGGTACACAGTGCTTACCGCGGGTAACGGTAAGGACGCGTTAGAAGTCTACCAAAAGGAACAAAACCGTATTGCGCTGGTGGTCCTCGATCTCATCATGCCCGAGATGGGCGGCAGACAATGTCTTGAAGAGATCCTAAGGCTCAACCCTGCGGGCAAGGTGCTGATTGCCAGTGGCTATTCAGCAAATGGCAGGACCAAAGAAACCATGGAAATCGGCGCCGCGGGGTTCGTGGCTAAGCCCTATGACGTGCGGCAGCTGCTCGAAATGGTGAGGAATGTTCTGGACTCCTGAAAATGCGGTTGTGGCTCGATTTCCGTGCAACCCGGGTCCGTCCCGGAACGCCCCGGGACCTCGAAGCCCGATGACAATTTGAAGGACACCCGTGTGTCCGCATTCTTTTGTACCAGGCACCGATCAGTTCACCTTAGAATGTCCGAAACCGCACCAGACACATTTGGTCAGTCTTGCAGCAGTTAATATACCAGGGAGGATGAGATCGTGAGACACCTATTCCACAAAGTAAACAGCACGGCGCTTGCGGCGATTTTGTTAGGCCTCCTCGGGACCTTGTTTCTTGTTCACGTTTCAACTCCCCGCGCAATTGCCGCTCAAACCAGGGAACAGTGCGATCGTTGCTGCGAGAAGGCGGGCCACGATGAATACTTCATGGAACAGTGTAAGTTGAAGTGTTTCCGTAATTCTGACCACTGTTCCGGCGGCAAAGCCGCTCAATCCCCGGCCCCCGAAGGTGCTCCTTCGCCGCGGACCATTGCACCTCCTTCCGCTCAGCCCAAAGCTGCTGTCCCGCCTCCTGCTCAGCCGGGGGCCACACCTCCGGGGCCGCCCGCTCAACCCAAAGCAGCGTTCAGATTCCCGGACTCGCTGAGCCTTGTTCCCGGCAGAGAGCAAGAGGCCGCCGGACAGATCCTCGCACTGAACGGCATTCCGCCTCAGCACCCTAACTTTCCCGCGGCATTGGCTGCTGTTCAGAGCATCCTGGTGGAATTCGCCAGGGCCAACCCGACGGGCGGGCGCCTTCCCACAGCCCAGTTGGAGAGAGCCATAAGGCAATTCAGGCAGTAGCCGTGGCATTCAAACAAGTCAGCAGAGGCCGACGTCCCGAGGCGGTCGCGAAACTGGAAGATCCCTTGCAAACGGCGTTCCCATTGTAGGGGCGGTTCGTGAACCGCCCGCAATCAGGGCGCTTCTCGAAGCGCCCCTACACGGTCCCCCTACTCTTAAGAGTTTTGAGACAGTTTCTCCGTGACGGCCCAGGCCCCCAGTATGAATGACTTATTTGCGGCCGGTCCACTTGCACGGAAGCCGTCGGCTGCCGGTTTTGAAAGAAAGTCTCCACAATCGGACATTGCCCTTGAGCAGCTCTATAACTTCACTTCGTAAAATCATTGTAGTCATTCTGGCAATGACTTCCTTGTGGCTTGGAATCCCCATGATTTCACAAGCAGCCGACAAACAGGGAATAGCTCCCGTGCCGATTGAATTGGTCCCTTCTCCGAAGGAAAATGGAGGACCTTCAGAGCCGATCTATCCTGCATGGTGGGGTGCGCCCCCCGAGGCAGCCGAACGCGTGCCATCCAAGGACCCGGGCAAATGCGTCAATTGTCATGATTCCGCGGCTGCAATGGACCCTTCCCATGCGCTGGCGTGCGTCCGCTGCCATTCGGGAGACCCCGCGGCCGACGACGCGGAGGAGGCTCATAAAGGGCTGATTCGTGATCCGGGCGATCTGAGGACCGTAGAGAGGACCTGTGGCCGCTGTCACCCCGAAGAAGCCAGAAGGGTGAAGAATTCGGCAATGGCCCTGGCGCCGAGGACGATCAATCACACCAGGTTCGCTTTTGGAGGCCAGCAGACCCCTTCAGCCCATTACGCCACTGTCGAGACCGAAGGCCTGAAACAGGTCCCCCATCCTTCTTCGTCGACAAACCTGGGCGACGATCTTCTTCGACGCTCCTGCCTGCGGTGTCACCTCTATACAAAGGGTTCTACACGTTGGGGCGAGCACCGAGGCCAGGGGTGCTCAGCCTGCCATGTGCCGTATTCAAACAGCGCCGACGCTCGGCCTGAACACCGTCTCGTCCGGAACGCAGGCATCACCGCGTGCCTTAAGTGCCACAACTCCAACCACGTGGGCTCCGACTATGTTGGGTTATTTGAGAAAGATTCCACACGGGGTTTTGCCTCGCCCTTTCAGGGGGGACGGCAACCACAAAGGATTTACGGCTCAGAGCAACATCGATTGGCAGCGGATGTTCACTTTCGTGCCGGTATGGGCTGCGCGGACTGTCATTCCCTGGATGAGATTCACGGCGATGGTGAGGTCAATCGTTCACCCGGAAACAGGGTCACGATTTCCTGTGAAAAGTGCCATGTCACGGGCGATCATTCAGCGATTCTGAAAAGCGAAGATGGAACTATGACCCTGTTGAGGGGTCAGGGCCGCAAGGTCCCAGCGTGGAACGCGGAGGCTATTCCTCACAAAGTCCTGGCCCATAGAGAGAAATTGCGCTGCTCCGCCTGCCATGCCTCGTGGTCTTTTCAGGACTATGGGTTCCATCTCATGCTTGAAGAGAGGCCGGATTACTGGAAGTGGGCCCCCAACGCAGGTCAGAACGACCCCCAGGTGCAGGAAATTCTGACGCGAAACGTCGGAACCGAGGCTGACATTGTCCCGCCCGCAACCGGTCCGGTACCTCCAAAACCCGAAGAAAAGTGGGAGCCACCGACAGCGGCAGACTGGCTCACAGGAGAAGTTCGTCCCGGTGCCTGGTTCCGCGGGTACACGGTCCGGCGGTGGTCCCGCCCGCCTCTGGGATTGGATCGGAGCGGGAAGGTTTCCGTGATGCGCCCCATGTACCAGTACGTGGTTTCTCACGTGGACAGCGACAGCAACCTGCTCGTGGACAGGCAAATTCCGAACACAGGGGCGGGATGGTTTGCACTGGTATTCAACCCCTACGAACCGCACACTATTGCGTCCAAAGGGCGAGCATGCCACGAATGCCACGGCGACCCCAAAGCGATCGGACTGGGCGAAGGAATGAAGGGAATCGAGAAACCCGGCTTTTACGCGGTCTGGAAAGACGAAGACAAGGTCCCCGGCCGCAATTTTAGGTGGGATGCCCTTGTAGATGCGAACGGAAACCCTTTGCAGAGAAGCACGCATCCCGAAGCCGGCCCATTGAACGCTGAATTGGTGAAACGGCTCATAAGCCCGTCGGAATTTCATCGGGCGATGTCGTACAAATATTTGAAATGGGGCCCGTCCGGCCAACCTTGACACCGGACTCGGCCCAAGAGTATCTTATAAGGCCTAATTTCGGGGCCTGACGCCTGATCAGCACCGCACCCTGCGAAAGGGATACAAATGAAGATTACGCCCGAACAGGTCGACTATGTGGCACTCTTGGGCCGGCTCACACTCGAGCCGGAAGAGAAAAAGAAATACATGGGCCAACTGGACGACATTCTAAAATACATGGACATGCTCGCTGAGGTCGACACCGACAACGTGGAACCCATGGCCGGTCCGGTCGAGCTGTACACGCCGTTACGCGAGGATGAGGTCAAACCGTCCTTGCCGGTTGAAGAGGCGCTAGCCAACGCCCCGGCTAGAACAGGAACCTCTTTCAGGGTGCCGAAAGTAATCGAATAGCCCCGACCGGGCCCTACCTTACCAAGAAGGAATTAGCAATTGTCTGAGCTGTACGAAAAGACCGCGTGGGAGCTTGCAGAGATTCTCCGGAAAAAACAAACGAGTTCGGTGGAGATCACCCAATCCGTGTTAGGTCGCATAAAAGCGGTTGAAGACAAGGTTCGCTCCTACGTCACCGTGAACCCGGACCTGGCGCTGGAAATGGCCAAGGAGGCCGACTTCCGTTTGGCCTCGGGACCCGCGGGACCTCTCACCGGAATTCCCATTGCCGTAAAGGATAATATGTGCGTCAAGGGTCACAGGACAACCTGCGCGTCAGGTGTTCTGGCCAATTTCATTCCTCCCTACGACGCCACGGTGGTGCGGCTTTTGCGTGAGGCCGGGATGGTCATCCTGGGAAGCGCAAACATGGACGAGTTTGCCATGGGGTCCTCTACGGAAACCTCGCATTGGGGTACGACTCGCAATCCATGGGACCTCGAACTGATTCCGGGCGGGTCAAGCGGCGGGTCTGCTGCGGCTGTTGCTGCCGGGGAAGCCATTGTTTCGCTCGGATCGGATACCGGCGGCTCCATTCGCTTGCCCGCGGCCTTCTGCGGTGTCACCGGGATAAAACCGACCTACGGTGCGGTATCTCGTTACGGACTGGTAGCCTATGCTTCCAGTCTCGACCAGATTGGACCCATCACCAGAGACGTTCCCGACATGGCTTTACTCCTGAATCTCCTCTGCGGTCACGACCCGAGCGATTCCACCTCGGTGCCGAGGGAGTACCCTGATTTCACTGACTTCCTTGATCTGCCGGTTAAGGGCATGACGTTGGGGCTGCCTCGGGAGTTCTTCGGGAAGCTGGAAAGCCCGGACGTAGAGCGAGCAATCGCCGAAGCCCGATCAGTGTTCGAGGGGCTTGGCGTGAAATTCGTGGAGCTTTCCCTACCCTATCTCGACTACGGCATTGCAGCTTACTACATCATCGCTCCGAGCGAGGCTTCTTCCAATTTGGCCCGATACGACGGGGTGAAGTACGGCCACCGGGCTGAGAACTTCAGCGGAATGATCGACATGTATTGCCAAACAAGAGCGGAAGGGTTCGGCCCTGAAGTCAAACGCAGAATAATGTTAGGAACTTATGCTCTATCCTCCGGGTATTACGACGCTTATTATCTCAAGGCGGCCAAAGTCAGGACACTGATCACAAAAGACTTCAAACGGGCATTCGAGGAATGTGACGCTATCCTCTGCCCGACCGCGCCGTCACCTGCTTTCAAGATCGGAGAAAAGATCGACGATCCCATCCAGATGTACCTGACAGACGTTTTTACCATACCAGTGAACATGGCCGGCCTCCCGGGCATGGCAATACCCGGGAAGTTTTCCGAAGACGGTCTCCCTGTCGGCTTGCAGCTAATCGCCCCTCACTTCGAGGAAGCGCGGCTTGTGCAACTGGGAGCGGCGTACCAGAAAGAGACCGATTTTCACCTGAAAAGACCCCCACTATAGGATGAATCCAATGGAATACGAGGCTGTCATAGGACTGGAAATTCACGCCCAGCTGCTGACAAAATCAAAGGCATTTTGTTCTTGCAGCACTCGTTTCGGGGCTGAACCCAACATGAATACCTGCCCTATCTGCTTGGGAATGCCGGGCGTCCTTCCCGTGTTGAACCGTAAGGCCCTTGAGTTTACCGTCCGCATGGCCCTGGCGTGCAACTGTGAGATCAATGAAATCAGCAGGTTCGCTCGCAAGAACTACTATTATCCGGACCTCCCCAAGAATTATCAAATATCCCAGTACGAACTGCCTGTGGCAGAACACGGCTGGGTCGAAATTGAGACGGACGGCAGTCTCCGGCGCATCGGTCTGACCCGAATTCACATGGAAGAGGACGCGGGCAAGCTCATTCACGACGAGCGCAAGCCCTTATCATACGTCGATCTCAACAGAACAGGAGTGCCGCTGATCGAGATAGTCTCGGAACCGGAAATTCGGAGCCCGGAAGAAGCCGCCGCCTATTTGAGAGCCCTCAGATCCATTCTGGTCTACCTGGAGATATGCGACGGCAATATGGAGGAAGGCAGCTTCCGCTGTGACGCCAACGTGTCCATAAGACCTCGCGGGGAAACCCCGTTGGGAGTGAAAACCGAACTGAAGAACATGAACTCATTTCGGAATGTCCAGCGAGCGCTGCAATATGAGATCGACCGGCAGACGCAGGTCCTGACCGACGGAGGAAAAATAACTCAGGAGACGCGGCTGTTCGACCCAGCCACAGGTTCGACCGCGTCCATGCGCAGCAAAGAGCAGGCCCACGACTACCGATACTTCCCCGATCCGGACCTGTTGCCCCTGCGTGTGAGCCCACAATTGGTAGAAAAGGTCCGGAACGAACTGCCGGAACTCCCGATGCAGAAAAAGGACCGCTTCGTTAAGGATTTCGGCATCCCGGTTTACGACGCAGCGGTCCTGACCGCGTCTCGGGATCTGGCCACCTACTTTGAACAGACGGTGGCATTGTTTCCGCAGCCGAAAATCGTCAGCAATTGGATCATGACCGAGTTAATGAGAGAGCTGAAGGGCGAAGAAGCAGGGATCACCTGCTGTCCAACGACCCCCAAACAACTTGCCGAATTGCTTAGACTGGTCGAGGACGGAACCATTTCAGGCAAGATAGCCAAAACCGTTTTCGAGGAAATGTACAAAACCGGTCGAGACGCGACGGCAATCATAGAAGAAAAGGGGCTCGTCCAGGTTTCGGACACCGCGCAGCTCAGCTCCTTGGTCCGGCAAGTACTGGACGATAATCCCGGTGAGGTCGCCAAGTACCTCAAAGGAAAGACCGCGATGGTTGGGTTCTTTGTCGGGCAGGTAATGAAAGCCACCAAGGGCAAGGCCAACCCGGCTGTGGTCAACCAGATACTGGCCGAAGAATTGAAAAAGCTCGGCTGATGAATTTGTGGAGATCACCGCTTAAGCCTTCAGTTACTGGCGCAAGAAGACCGTCATTGCGAGCGCAGCGAAGCATTTTCTGCCCCTAAAGCAGGAAGCCCGGACGTTCGGTGGGACAGGCTTCCTCCCTGTCTATTATACCAGTTCTCGAAAGTTATCTCGAATTGACTCCCGGGTGCCACGGACCTGGGCTCCGCCAGGTCCGTGCCGGCGTTTTTGGAAAACACCAAGGTTGTCTCCCGCATTGAACACCAAATTGAAAAGCGAGCCGATGGTACAGGAAGGCTGGGAATCTTCCGAGTTATCGTGGCGATAGCTCTGTATTGGGTGCCACGGACCTGGAAGGCCCAGGTCCGTGGCACCCAATACAGAAGGCGGTTGACAGAAGTGGCTACTATATAGTGATTTCCAAAGTTTTTTCCGAATGGAACCGCACTGCTGGGCAAGCCAGCAGTGGCACCCATAAGCCAATCCGTGATTACTTTCGAGAACCACTATAATTGTTCCGAAAAACTCTTGCCCGACGCCCCCCTGAAAAAAAGAGATGTCTGAGGGTGCTTTGCATTCCCCCTTCTAGAAATGGGAGTTAGGGGGAACTTGGAGAAAATGCGTGAAGGTTGTTTTTCAGTAGGGCTTCTCCTTTTGTCCACGTTACTGAAAGTTCGCTCTCTTCTTCACAAAAAGCTTGAAATCGAGTAGCTATGAGTGGCATACTTAAAAATTGTGGCATTTTTCATGAAGAGGTTCCACTGGGTAGACAATGGAGACAAAGCCCATTAAAATAGTAGTGTATCACTGCCGTAACCTGAAGCTATTCAAGGACGGCGCACAGAAAAACTTTGCCCGGTCTCGTCCGGGCGTCAGCCTTGTCGCGATACCATGCTCCGGCAAGATCGAGGCGCATCACCTGTTGAAAACAATGGCAGGAGGCGCCCAAGGAGTGCTGGTGCTCGCGTGTGCCGAGAAGGCCTGCCAGTACTTAGAGGGATCCATGCGATCCCATAAACGGGCAGATTATGCGCGCTCTTGGCTCGATCGGCTGGGCATCGAGTCCGGGAGGATTGAGTTTGTTCACTTGCCGCCAATGGACCAGGCGGCTTTGGACAAGATCTTGAAGGACTTCTCTATTAGACTGGAATCCTTCGACCAAATACCCCCCGTCGCGAAAACCAAATCCGGCTGAACGACCCGTGAAAAATTAAGTGGTTCCGGCTGGCAAGGCCCGGCGCGCCTTGAAGGAAAGTGCAAGAATCCGCCTGGCTCAGCCTACCAAGGAGGACACCTGTGATTGTTGCGGAGCTAAAAGAGATACCTGAAATCAGGAAGATGATCGACCGGTACTCGTCCATTTTGGTGGTCGGGTGCGATTCATGCGTGGCCGAATGTGCAGCAGGCGGGCAACGGGAGACCATGCTTCTCGCTGCGGCCCTGAGACTTTCCTACGCCAAGGACAATTTGAACCCGGTCATAACCGACACTTGCTTGGACCGGCAGTGCGTGGATGATTTCATCGACCGCATAGCCAACCTGGTCCCGGACCACGAAGTGATGCTTTCGCTGGGTTGCGGAGCCGGCGTTCAGGCCCTTGCGAGAGTCTATCAGGACAAGCCGATCATTCCCGCGCTGGACACGCTGTTCATCGGTGAAACGGAAATGCGCGGCGTATGGCAGGAGAATTGCCTGGGCTGCGGCAAGTGCAAGCTGGGACACTTCGGGGCCGTCTGTCCTGTCACTCGATGTTCAAAGAAGTTGATGAACGGCCCATGCGGCGGTTCCAAAGATGGCCGTTGCGAGGTTCGTCCCGACATCCCATGCGGCTGGGACATGATAATCAAGCGCCTGGATACCCTTGGAGAACTGGACAGACTCAACGAATTTGTTCCGCCGGTCGATTGGTCGACATCCCATTCCGGCGGGCCGCGTCGAGTAATCAGGGAGGATCAAAAACCGTGAAGACCGAAAGCCGTCTAGAAAAAGTACTCAAGTCCGGGCATTTTGCCGTCACAGCCGAATGCGGCCCTCCCAAAGGCGCGGACGCTGCTGTTCTGGAAGAGAAGGGGAAATTCCTTCTGGGCCGCGTTGACGCTGTCAACGTCACGGACAATCAGACCGCAATTGTCAGAATGTCTTCTCTGGCAGCCTCCACAATACTCAAGGGTTTGGGCCACGAGCCTGTGCTCCAGATGGTTACCCGGGACCGTAACCGAATCGCGCTTCAGAGCGACCTTTTCGGCGCTTACGCGCTTGGCATACGCAACGTCCTGTGTCTGACCGGTGACCATCACTGCTTTGGCAACCAAAAGGAGGCTGTGGGAGTTTTTGACCTCGATTCCATACAGCTCGTCCATACCGTGCGCTCCATGCGCGACAAAGGACAGATTATAGGCGGTGAACCAATTCAAGTTCCGCCCAAGATGTTCATCGGCGCGGCAGAAAACCCTTTCGCCGACCCTGTCGGCTGGCGCGTGGTGCGGCTCGCCAAGAAGGTCGAGGCGGGAGTGGATTTTATTCAGACCCAGTGCATTTACAACCTGGATCGATTTGCCGAATTCATGAGGCAGGCTGTGGACATGGGCCTCACCGAAAAGGTCAGCATTCTTGCGGGAATTACTCCTCTGAAGGGCGTCGGAATGGCCCGATATATGGCCAACAAAGTCGCGGGTATGGACGTCCCTGAAGACTTGATAAAGCGACTTTCCGGAGTGCCCAAAGAGAAACAGGCCGATGAAGGGATCAAGATCGCGGTCGAGACAATCCGGAAAGTCAGAGAAATAAAAGGCGTAGCCGGTGTACACCTCATGGCCATCGAGTGGGAGCATAAGGTGCCTGAGATCCTGAAAGCCGCTGGTCTGGACAAGAGACCGGAGGTTTGAGCAGATTCGAAGGAAACTTCTTTTGTGTGGATAAGGTCCTTTCCGCAACACGTTGATTCCGGTGGAGAGTTTGGAAGATGCCCAAGAAGTATCACATTCACGTTCAGAATGCCCCCAACCGTTATCCGGTTGTGGGTCGGTCAGGAATTGTCGACTGGGGAGAGGGTTGTCTGAAGTGCGCGAAATGCGTCAAGTACGAATGCGTTTACGATGTGTACCATCAGAGATCGTTTTCCTCCGACATATTGGCCGATACCGTAGACGAATTGTGCAAGAGCTGCTTTCGCTGCGTGCAGGGGTGCCCTAAACGACTGATTCACAAGACCATCAACCCCGAATGGGAAGCCCTGGGAGATGACGTGTACAGCCCGGAGATCATCTCTGCCACATGGAATCAGGCGGAATCGGGCAAGATCCCGGTTTCGGGGGCAGGATACGGAGGCGCATTTTCCGGACCGGGGTTCGATTCCATGTGGACCGATATGAGTGAAATCGTACGCCCGACCAGAGACGGCATACACGGTCGAGAGTATATATCCACGGTGGTGGATATTGGGCGCAGACCTTCGTGCCTGGAATTCGGCCCGGGCGACAAACTTCTGACTGAACCGCGGCCTTCGATTAGGATTCCGATCCCTATTGTCCTGGATGTACTCCCCTTTGGGGACATGTCGCCCAACGTTTGGCGCGCCATGGCCCGAGCAGCCGCGGAACTCAACACCCTGATGGTGACACCTCAATCGGTTCTTAACGAACTCGCTGAATTTACTCCTTATCTTGTTCCACTATTGGACACCGGTCCTGCCGACCTTTCCCGTGTTGCGGAATTCCAAATGGTAGAGATCCCGGACTCGGAAAACGCTCTCAGCACGATGGCAGAGTTGAAGAGGATAAAGCCCGACCTTCTTGTTTCAGTTAGGATGCAAGCCTTGTCGCTGCCGGGGCATGTGAAGAACGTGGTCGACTATACCAAAGGCGGAATGGACCTCATTCACTACGTTGCAGACGAAAGAGGTTACGAACCCGGCGTAACGAACGGCCTTCACATAAAGGACCTCATTAAAGAGGTTAACGCGGCCCTCCTTCATGAGGGTTTGAGGGATGAAATAACCTTCCTCGCGTCCGGCGGGCTTGCCATGGCTGAACATGTGATCAAAGCCATACTTTGCGGAGCGAATCTTGTCGGTGTGGACGTGCCGATGCTCATCGCCTTGGAGTGCCGCGTGTGCCGCAACTGCAGGGACGGCGGCGAATGCCCTGTCCACATCAAGGACGTTGATCCCGGCTGGGCTTCCCGTCGGATAGTCAATCTCATAGGGGCCTGGCATAACCAGCTGTTGGAGATGATGGGCGCTATGGGCATACGCGAGGCCCGGCGACTGAGGGGCGAGCAGGGCCGAGTCATGTTCATGGAAGATTTGGAGAACGATACGTTTTTTCAGATTTTCGCCGATCGCAATTCGTAAAAAGGAACGGTCTTCATGCATTACAAGAATATATGGAGTGAGGTTCCTTCGACTAGAGTGGTCGAGACTCCTTCAAGGTTCGGCCGTGCCATAGGCAAATACACGGCCGTGGTTTCGGATGCCTGTAATGATTGCCTCAAATGCGTGGCAATCTGTCCGGAAAAAGTGTTTCAAGCTCAGGGCGGGAAGCTTCAGCCACCCCGGGACCACCTGTGCCTCGGAATCGAGTGTTCGAAAAAGTCGAACCGTTGCGTCCTGACTTGCCCTGTCAACGCCATCCGTGTCGGCTTGAACCCCTCCATAAAGGCTCTGGGAGATAAAAGGTGGACCGGGGATCTGCTCATGAGCACGTGGTACATGGCGGAAACCGGACGGCTGCCCAAGCACGACCTTGAATTTCGGATCGGCGACTCCAACGGCGGCTTCGACAAATTGCGCTTTGTGTTTCCGAAACGCGTCCCCAAACCGGATCTTGACATAGAGCAAATAGACACCTCCATCAGACTCAACAAGAGAAACGACGGACGACTCGGGATCGAAATACCCATACCGGTTTACGGTGGAGGCATGTCCTTCGGGTCAATCAGCCAGATCACGATGCTGAGCCGTATCCGAGCGTTTGCAGCTTGGGGATCCTTCACTTGCACAGGAGAAGGCGGTTACCCTGAAGCCTTGTTCCCTTTTGACGATCACATCATAACCCAGGTCGCTACGGGGCTCTTCGGCGTGAGGGAAGAGACCATTCAGCGTGTCAAGATAGTGGAATTCAAGTACGCTCAGGGAGCGAAACCAGGGCTGGGAGGTCATCTCCTCGGACCCAAGGTCACCGAGGCTGTGGCAAGGATTCGAGAGACTGTCCCCGGATCGTCGCTGTTCAGCCCCTTCCCGTTCCACTCGGTTTACTCCGTGGAAGATCACAAGAAACATATCGACTGGATCAAGGCGATCAATAGCAGAGCTTTGGTCTCGGTAAAAGTGTCAACGCCTTCCGATGTAGATATGGTTGCGGTCGGTTCGTACTACGCCGGTGCTCACATAGTTCATCTGGACGGGTCGTACGGCGGGACAGGGGCCGCTCCCGACGTAGCAAAGAAAAACATCGCCATGCCGATAGAATACGCGATACCCAAGGTTCACAATTTTCTCGTGAATGAAGGCGTTCGCGACGAGATCACGCTGATAGCTTCAGGCGGCATCCGAAGCGCCTACGACATAGCCAAGGCCATCGCGCTTGGAGCAGACGGAGTTGTTACAGGAACGTCCGAGCTGGTCGCGCTGGAATGCGTGAGGTGTCACAATTGCGAGAGCGGACGCGGCTGCGCCAGGGGAATTGCCACCACCGATTTGGAATTGGTGGGACTGATGGATCTCGCATGGGGCACTCAAAGGATCGTCAACATGCTGCACTGCTGGCGAGAGCAACTCCGCGAGATACTTTACCGCCTCGGTTTGGACAGTATCCGACAACTCGTGGGCAGGACCGATGTCCTGGCCCATTTGGACTATAACTCCGATGTCCCTGACGACGACATTCGAGATTTGGGGAAATGAGGTTCGAGATGAGATATTCCGGTTCCTATGCTGAAAAGATACTGTCATCGCGTATCAAGGAATTTGGGCGAGCCGACTTTTCCTCGAACTTCAAAGCCGCCGATGAGGGTGGCTGCGGAGTAACCGGTTTTGCCTCCAACATACCGCTGGCGGGCCGGCACATCTTTGAGCCTTCTTGCCGGATGCACAATCGTGGAAACGGTAAGGGGGGCGGCATAGCTGCGGTTGGTTTCGATCCCGACGCCCTGGGCATATCACGTGAGGTGCTCGACTCCCATTATATGCTTAACGTGGCATTGCTCGAGCCCGGTTGCCTGAACGCTCTCAAAGATGGTTGCGTAACCCCGTTTTTCGATGTGGCGAAAGAGGAAATTCTTGACCATTTGCCGGATTACAGGGAATTAGAGGGGCTTGAAGTCCAGCCTCCCGATGTGTGGCGAGCGTTTGTAAGGGTTAAGCCCCCGGTCCTCAAAAGGTTCATGGAGGACAACGGTCTTCAGGGGATGCCGGAACGATATGCAGAGGATGAGTTCATCAGCCGCAACAGCGTGCGCCTGAACAAGCAATTTTACAGCTCCCTCGGTGAGAAGCAGGCGTTTGTGTTATCCCACGGCCGAAATGTCATGATCCTGAAAATAGTCGGGTACGCTGAAAATGTCGTGCGGTACTACAAGCTGGACGATTTTAAAGCACATGTCTGGATCGCGCACCAGCGCTATCCCACTCGGGGGCGAGTATGGCATCCCGGAGGAGCGCACCCCTTCACAGGGCTGAATGAGGCCCTGGTTCACAATGGCGACTTCGCCAACTACCACGCCACATGTGACTACCTGAAACAGAGAGGGCTCGAGCCCCAGTTTATGACCGATACCGAGGTCAGCATAATGTTGTTTGACCTCTGGAACAGGGTCTACGGATATCCCCTGGAAGTGATCATAGAAGCGCTTGCGCCCACCGGAGAGCTGGATTTTGACCTGCTCCCCTCGGAAAAACAGGAACTCTATGAGAGGGTCCAATCCACGCATATCCATGCGTCACCGGACGGCCCCTGGTTTTTCATTATCGCCAGAAACATCCCGGAACAGCAGACCTTTCAGTTGCTTGGTATCACAGACACCTCCATGTTGAGGCCCCAAGTTTTTTCTTTATATGACGGGGACGTGCAAGTCGGCCTGATCTGTTCGGAAAAACAGGCCATTGACGCGACGCTGAGATCGCTCGCTCTGGAAGACCCTCGATTCAGCCCTGTGGCTGACAAGTACTGGAACGCCAGAGGAGGTTCGTCTTCAGATGGTGGAGCGTTCATGTTCGACGTAAAACCTGGGAGGAACGGGGACCTGGCGCTTACGTGTAATGACAAATTTGGCCATGCCGTCACAGTTGAGACCCGAAAACCGTTGGACATTGCTACGCCGATAGGTAGTCCGTCCGATTCCCGGGGGGAAATAGAGGCCCTCCTGGACCAGGCAATAAAGACCGGAAAGTCTTCGGAGATACTGACGCTTTTTGCGACAAATGCCGCTCTATGGGACTACAATACGTTGAGATGGGTTGTCGCCCAACTCGGCCGCCGTGCTCGTTCCCGGAAAGAGGCTTTGAACGTAGTAATTGAGGGCCTTACCTTGGTTTTGGACCGAGGTTTTCCTCTCGGCGACAAGAAACGGTCCGCTCTGATCCGTGTAGTCACTGACGAACTTAATGCCATCTTCAACGCTCTCCCTGTGATCACGGACGTGAACAACATCGGCTTCTACAGCCTAATCAATTTCGCAACCCGGAAACAGCTTCGGCCACCCATAGCAGTGGAACGCGCCTTGGTGGTGGATGCCAGTGACTTTGAACCGGAGGGGGATGAATGCGACGCGGTCCTCTTGGCTGATGCATACCGGCTGGGCTGGCGGAAGTTTGTTGTGTTCGATCTGCGAGGCCAGAGATTTCACGGTTGCGGATTCGGGCCTTTGACTTCAGGTGTCAGAATGGATCTGTACGGCTCGTCCGGAGATTACGAGGCAAGCGGAATTGATGGAATGGAAATCCACATTCACGGCAATGCCCAGGATCAGATAGGCCAGATAATGAAACAAGGCCTGCTGGTCATACATGGGGATGCGGGCCAGTGCTTCATGTATGGAGCGAAAGGTGGCAATACCTTTGTCCTTGGAAACGCGGCAGGCAGACCTTTGATCAACGCCGCGGGCCATCCGCGAGTCGTAATCAACGGTACCGCTTTGGATTTCCTGGCTGAAAGTTTCATGGCCGGAGACCCGCTGAACGGTGGAGGATTCGTGATTGTCAACGGGCTGACCAGGAACGAAGATGGTGACATCATCTTTCTGGAACGACCGTACCCCGGTTCGAACCTCTTCTCCCTGGCGTCGGGAGGCGCGCTTTACATTCGTGATCCGCATAGACAGATGGTTGAGGAGCAACTTAACGGGGGCAGATTCGCGGACTTGTCGGATGAGGATTGGCATCTCATCCACCCGTACCTCGTGGAAAACGAAAAGCATTTTGGAATCAAAGTGGAGGACCTGTTGACGGTGGACGGCGTGCGCCGCTCCCCCGCGGAGGTCTACCGCAAAGTGGAGGCCGTGCCTCTAGCGGTTTTGACGCAGGTTCCGGACACCGACGATTCCGTGTGGGCCTCAAATTCGGCTAAAGTGGCTGTTTAGTGCGGGTTTTATGGCGGAATAGATTATCTGTGAGAATGCAGACGAGAGTGGGAGTTAGAAAGCGAGCCCAAGCTCGATGAAAGCGCCTTGCCAGCGGGCCTTGAGCTTCGCGTTGCGTTCGCCCCCGGTGACAAGATCGGTGGCGACAAGATCAGTCTCGAGATTTACCCATCGAAAACCACCGCTTAGCCCCACCGAAAACGTGCTGTGAGCATAAATGCTGGTGTCCCAAATTGCCGGGCGCAGACCGGCCGAAACCTCCCATTCCGTTACCTTGGCATCGCTGCCTGATGTCAAGAGGGGGACGGGGAAGCGCGCACGCGCCTGAACTGTGACGGGAACGCCTCGAATCCTTGTGGGTATAGCCAGTCCGTGAACGCCTATAGTCATAGGCTGACGGCCGGCCACCTCAAACACGGTCCACTGGTACGGGTGTGTCCTGTCCAATAATTTTATTTTCCCAAAGTACACATCGTAATCAATGCCCAGCCTGAGGAACGGATAGCGGATCAGGTCCAAATCCACTCCAAAACTTCCTGAGCTGGTTTCTAACTCCGACGACCTGATTACATCCGTTTCGGGGCCTGTGCCCACGCGGCCTTGGAAGGTGTTGTCCTCCTCGACACGAAGCCGCAGTCCCAGTCTGTCGATATACAATTCTCCCCAGAACTCCCCGAAGGGGTCAGGGTCGCTGATCATGCCGAAGTCCGTCCTCAGGTCACGGCTGAGGTTGCCTTCTTCGATGCTGCCTGAAGTCAGTCGCGCCAGGAAGCCACGAATCCCCACACCCCCTCGGTAGTCGGACCAGTCCCACCACGCGGAGGACCCCCACCACGAGGGATAATCCCCGGCTCCACAGACGTTCGCAGAGAAAAGAACTCCAAAGACCGCCAGAATCAGGAGCGGTGCAAGGGCCTTCGGAATATGTTTAAGCAACTTCAATCCATACCTCTTCAAGGAGGCAAAACATTAAACAAACATAACAGCATATGATTACAGGCAAATATATATCACAAGAAATGTTGGTGTCAAGCAATTACTCTAGGGGCAGGCCCCTCCTATCCGTCAGGGCATAGGCATGAAACTGCAATGATTCGACTTTCCTCAATGAGAATAGGCAGGCACACCCCTTTCCCTGCCATCCGCCTCTTTGTGTCAGCTCGAACCGCAGCCGCCCCGCCCCCCCGCCTATCCACGGGTGCGATTGTGATTTTAGTTCGACAAAGATCAGACTGAATATTGTTGAGATCCCGGTCCCGTGGTATAGTGTCCTCGAAATAATACTGCAAATTCTTATCCCTGAACCTGCACATAGCGGAGGTCGAGTCGCCTGTGAGAAGTACACCGCGTATACTTCTTGCCAAACCAGGCCTGGACGGTCATGACCGGGGGGCAAAGGTCATAGCCCATGCCCTGAAAGATGCAGGATTAGAAGTTATCTACACCGGACTTCACCAAACTGTAGAAATGATCGTACACGCCGCAATCCAGGAAGACGTGGATGTGATCGGACTATCGATCATGTCCGGCGCCCATTTGCCGATTTGCCGAAAACTGCTGGGCCTCCTCAAGGAAAAGGGGGCCGACGACATCATGGTCGTTGTGGGCGGAGTTATTCCGGGGCCGGACATCCCTTTGCTGAAGGAAATGGGAGTGGCCGCCGTGTTCCCGGGCGGATCGGACATAGACGCGCCGGCTGAGTTTATCAGCCAAAGGCTCGGCTCCCCCACCCCCCGATCTTAAACAAGAGGCCTAGAAATGCCCGAATCTGTTCCACCTTACCAGCCGAAGCATCACATTCGAGTGGTTACCGCCGCTTCCTTGTTTGATGGGCATGATGCTGCCATCAACATTATGAGGCGGATTCTTCAAGCCTCAGGGGCCGAGGTCATCCATCTGGGGCACAACCGATCGGTTTCCGAGGTTGTGATGGCCGCGGTGCAGGAGGACGTTCAGGCGATCGGCGTGAGCTGTTACCAGGGCGGCCACATGGAATTCTTCAAGTATATTGTTGATCTTCTTAAAGAATACGGCGCCGGACACATCAAGGTCTTTGGCGGGGGCGGGGGCGTCATAGTCCCGGAAGAGATCTCGGAACTCGAAAGCTATGGCGTGACCAAGATCTATAGCCCTGAAGACGGGGCAAAATGGGGTTTGCAGGGCATTATCAACCATTTTATGGAGACAAGCGACTTCTCCACGGTTGACGCAGCGAGTTTGGATGGCGATTTGGCCGACATCGAACCTTCCAGTTGGAAGTTGATTGCACGCGCCATCACCGCGGTTGAGACGGCCAAGGAAGCAGGAGACGGTAACCTGGCTCGGATTCAGAGCGCCCTCCGTGACAAGATGGGCGACCCCAAAACCCCAGTTCTGGGGATAACGGGAACAGGCGGAGCAGGAAAATCTTCGCTCACGGATGAGATCGTCCTCAGGTTTCTTAACGATCAACCCGGCAGGACAGTAGGAATAGTCTCTGTGGACCCGACCCGCCGAAAGACCGGCGGCGCCCTTCTGGGCGACCGTATCAGGATGAACTGTATTTACAACGACAGAGTCTACTATCGGTCCTTGGCAACGCGGTCGCGGACCGCTGAGGTCCCGGAACACATGGACGAAACTATTGCGGTACTCAGGGCCGCAGGTTTTGACTTGATAATTGTGGAAACCGCAGGCATCGGCCAGGGAGATGCAGCAGTGGTCCCCCTCGCGGACGTATCGCTCTACGTGATGACCTCGGAATTCGGTTCCCAAAGTCAGTTGGAAAAGATTGACATGCTGGATTTCGCGGATCTTGTGGCAGTGAACAAGTACGATCGCCAAGGTTCCGAAGACGCGATTCATGACGTTCGCAAACAGATTCAGCGGAACAGAGCTGAATTCCACAAGAGCCTTGATGAATTTCCCGTTTACGGGACCATTGCCTCTCGTTTCAACGACGACGGGGTAACCGGCCTGTACGCAGGCATAATAG
This sequence comes from Desulfomonile tiedjei, assembly GCA_016212925.1. NCBI lineage: Bacteria > Pseudomonadati > Thermodesulfobacteriota > Desulfomonilia > Desulfomonilales > Desulfomonilaceae > Desulfomonile > Desulfomonile tiedjei. The sequence goes on along the minus strand of JACRDF010000040.1, from coordinate 139,562 downwards.
AGGCCTTGAACGCCAAGACGGGGGTTGGCTGGTCCACGCAAATGAAGGCAAGACCGGACAAGAAGCCGTCTTCCCAAACAATAATAATCCCACCGGAGAGAACCAGGTATCTTTCGGAGATCGCCTCTGTCGTTCGCCGATACCATGCGTGGGGGGCGGATCAAGGGAGATTGGTGCGCCGACTCTGGCAAATGGACGAGACGGTCCGGGCCTTGAAAGAGGATGGCCTCCATGACGATTCCGAAGCTGTTCGCCGCATAAAGCACTTGCAGGAAGAAATAGAAAAACAGCTCGATCCCCGAGCCTTGAGGCTGGTCGGCGAGTGGGACGACATCAAGGAAACCTATTCCCGCGACGACATGGTGTTCGAGGTCAGAGGGCGAGAGATTCGCTCAGACCTGAAAAGACGCACCTTGAGCGGGACAGTTCTTCCACGAATAGTGCTGCCGGGGTACCAGGACCCCGGTGAAATCCTCAGGTGGCGGCTGAAAGAGAACTTGCCGGGAATGTTCCCTTATACAGCAGGAGTTTTCCCCTTCAAGAGGCAGGATGAAGACCCCACCCGCATGTTCGCAGGAGAGGGCGATCCGTTTCGTACGAACAGACGGTTCAAGTACCTTTCCGCCAACAGCGAGGCCAAACGCCTTTCGACGGCTTTTGATTCCGTCACCCTTTATGGAAGAGATCCGGAAGAACGACCCGACGTGTATGGCAAAGTGGGTACCTCGGGAGTATCAATTTGCACTCTGGATGATGTGAAGGTCTTGTACAGCGGGTTCGATCTTTCCGCCCCGAACAACTCCGTGTCCATGACCATCAACGGTCCGGCCCCGATTATGCTGGCTATGTTCTTCAATGCCGCTATAGATCAGCAGTTGGACAAATTTAGAGAAGAAAACGGAGCGGACCCCACACCCAATCAGGCGGCCAGGATAAAGGCGGAAGTCCTGAAGAACGTTCGAGGCACGGTCCAGGCGGACATCCTCAAGGAGGACCAGGGACAAAATACCTGCATATTCGCCACGGATTTCTCCCTGAAGATGATGGGCGACGTGCAGGATTACTTCATAAAGAACGACGTAAGGAATTTCTACTCGGTATCCATTTCCGGGTACCATATTGCCGAAGCCGGGGCCAACCCTGTGACTCAACTGGCCTTCACGCTCGCAAACGGCTTTACTTACGTGGAGTATTACTTATCAAGGGGAATGGGCATTGACGATTTCGCTCCAAACCTGTCCTTCTTTTTCTCCAATGGTCTTGAAGCCGAGTACAGCGTCATCGGCCGCGTGGCGCGGCGCCTCTGGGCCGTAGCAATCAGAGACAAATACCATGGCAGCGAGCGCTCGCAGAAGCTGAAGTACCATATCCAGACCAGTGGGCGTTCTCTTCACGCGCAGGACATCCAGTTCAACGACATACGGACGACCCTTCAGGCCCTGATCGCGATTTACGACAACTGCAATTCTCTCCACACGAACTCGTATGACGAAGCCATTACCACGCCGAGCGAGGAGTCGGTTCGCAGGGCCCTGGCAATCCAGTTGATCATCAACAAAGAATGGGGAATGAGCAAAATAGACAACGTGAACCAAGGCAGCTTCATCCTGGAGGAACTCACCGACCTTGTGGAAGAAGCTGTCCTTGCCGAATTCGACCGACTTTCGCAAAGGGGCGGTGTATTGGGCTCGATGGAAACCGGATACCAACGGACAAAAATACAAGACGAATCCCTGTACTATGAGATGCTGAAAGTCTCGGGCGAATACCCTATTATCGGGGTGAACACCTTTTTGAACCCGCATGGGACTTATATGGAGCAATGCGCTGTGGAGCTGGTAAGAGGGACCGAGGAGGAAAAGGCCTCGCAGCTCACACGTCTTCAGGAGTTCAAGGACCGGCACAAGCATGAATGTGATCGCGCTCTTGACCGACTGTACCGGATCGCGCAATCAGGGCAGAACATATTTGAAGAGCTTATGGAGACCGTGAAAACATGCTCGCTCGGCCAGATCACCGATACCCTTTTCCGGGCCGGTGGGCAGTACAGACGAAACATGTGAAAAACTGTTGACTCGGTAGTGGTGGAGGATGCATTGAAAGGAAGGCCTCTCGACACCACTCGCGGCAGACTCTGTTTTTGAACGACAGACAACCAACGGAGCTGCTACTCCTGTTTCGATAAAATCGCGGACGCTCTGCTCATCCATTGCCCATTTGCTATTCTCCGATCGAAACAAAGGGTAAAGAACAGCGGCGTCCTGAAGCCGAGATAAAAAAGTGCGGGAGGAGAGTCATGGGAAAGTAGCCGGAAGAACTTATACACCGGGCTTTGTCGATAGTATGTCCCTCTGCTTGCTTGCTTGTCATTACACCTTTGCTGTCTTTCCAATATACGATTAATACGATTCTGCCATAAAACGAGTGACCTGTAGCGCCTCTAATGTGCCTTCGGAGCGAATTCAGGCCATGACCTGGGCAACGGGATCACTCAACAACCCCTTGATCGGAGGATAAACCATGGATACACGCACGAAGAAGGCGATTTTGGTTTGCGTGGGCTTAATTGGACTGCTCATTGGAACAGCCACTGTAACCCCTGCAGCGCAATATTTAGACGAGTACAAGATGACCGTGGTCGTGGGGCCGGGTTCAAGTTGGGGCAAAGGCGCGCAGATGTTCGCTGATCTGGTGAAAGAGGCTTCACGAGACAAAATAAAGATCAAGGTCTATTTCGCAGGAAAACTGTTTGCCGGCCAACAGACGAATGAATTCATGCTTCTGAGGCAGGGCGTGGCTGACTTTGCGCTGGCCTCCACCATAAACTGGTGCCCGCAAATCAGGCAGCTTAACCTATTCTCTCTGCCTTTCATGTTCGAAAACTACAAACAGTTGGATGCCGTGAAGGCCGGCGAGCCAGGCAAGAAACTCATCGAAGAAATGGAAAAGAACGGCGTAACGTTTCTGGGATGGGGCGAAAACGGGTTCAGAGAGCTTACCAACTCCGTGCGGCCGGTGGCAAAGCCGGAAGACATGAAAGGAATGAAGATACGAGTCGTGGGCAGCCCTATCTTCAAGGACATTTTTCAGGCGTTTGGGACTAACCCCATTTTAATGAACTGGGCCGACGCTCTGACCGCCTTTCAACAAGGCACCGTTGACGGTCAGGAAAACCCCGTAACCTCCATTATCCTTCCGTACAAACTCTTTCAGTTCCAGAAATACATGACTGTATGGCACTACACAATTGATCCTCTGATATTCGGAGTAAATCAGAAGCTTTGGAATCAGTTTTCCGAGGAGGATCGAAAGATTTTGAGAGATGCCGCTGAGAAGGCGGGAAAATGGGAAATTGAAGATGCCCGCACCGGTCTTACCGGCGACATGAAGGCCCTAAAAGAAGCCGAAGCCTCCGGCATGCAAGTGACGGTGCTTACACCGGACCAGAAGAAGGCATTCAAAGATGTGACCAAGCCGGTGTGGGAGAAGTGGACCAAGGAAATCGGTGACGATCTGGTAAAAAGCGCGCTCAAGATCATAGACGCGGTCCGGTAGCCTGAATTGATGGCTCATTCGGTCCACGTCGTTCAGGCTTTCCAGTGTTCTTCAGGAAGAGGACCTGCACTATGAGTGGATTACTCCGATCGTTTTTCAACAATGCCGAAGAGATTTTTTGCGCCGCCATTATGGTCTTTATGACTCTGCTCGGTTTTGCCAACGTGGTTGCCCGTTACGCAGGCTACTCCCTGGCCTTTACGGAGGAGTTGCTGGTCATGGCAATGGTATGGCTGACGCTGTTTGGTGCGGCAGTAGGATTCAAACGCGGCGCTCACCTCGGCTTGGGTTTCTTCAAAGAAGCCTTGCCCGCTCCTCTTCAGAAGATCTTTGACATCGCGGCCGCGTCTTTCACCGTGGGAACCGTGGGCCTGGTTGTCTACTTGTGCGTTGTCTACCAGATACCTGACGAAATCGCTATGCGCACCAGCACCCCAGCTCTCGACATCCCGCAGGCGTACTATACCCTCGCAATTCCAATAGGCGGCGCGGCCGTGATCATAAGGGTCGTTCAGACTTCCTGGCGAATTGCCCGGGAAACGGCCAGGAGGCCCTAGATGGACCCGGGCATAATTCTTTTCCTGCTGTTCTTTATCCTTCTCATAGCAGGTTTCCCCATAGCGATCGCGTTGGGCTCGGTGGCCTGCATTGTCCTGTGGCTTGCGGGCCAAAGCCTATTGGGTATTTCACCGACCTTCTATTCCAATATCGCCAAGTTTCCACTCCTGGCGATACCGTTTTTCATTTTGGCCGGCTTTATCCTTGAACGCTGCGGCATTTCCAAGCGCTTGATTCATCTGGCAAACCTTATTGTCGGGCCGATCCCCGGTGGGCTGGCCATTGTTGGAGTACTGGTTTGCGTATTCTTCGGCGGGATTTCGGGCTCCGGCCCGGCCGACGCGGCCGCCATTGGAGCCATCATGATTCCCGCCATGATCGCCAAGGGCTATGACCGTAATTTCGCAGCGGCTCTGATAGCGACAGGGGGCTCGACCGCCATCATTATTCCACCGTCCATAGCTTTTATCATTTACGCAGTATTCACCCAGGTTTCGGTGCCCGCGATCTTTGCCGGCGGCATTTTCCCAGGGTTGATTGCGGGCCTTTCTCTCACTGTTCCGGCATATTTTATTTCAAAACGCAATGGCTGGGGTGGAGAGCGATGGGGCACCCCGTGGGAAATTCTTATAGCCCTCAAAGAGGCCTTCTGGGGCCTGATGGCTCCGGTTGTGATTCTAGGAGGGCTTTATGGCGGCATCTTTACGGCCACTGAAGCGGCCATTGTAGCGGTTGTCTACGGCATTTTCGTCGGCACGGTTTTGTACCGCACTATAGGCCTGAAAGGCCTTTACAACTGCATGTTGGATGCGTCAATCGCTTCTGCCGTGGTGATGTTCATCGTAGCATTTGCAGGTCTTTTCGCATGGACGGCCGACGCTCTGGGGACCATCGACCGTCTCACCAACGCGATTTTGAGCATCTCTCAGAACGGGTTGGTCATGATTTTCGTGATCAATTTGCTTTTGTTCGTGGCCGGCATGTTATTGGATGCAATTTCCATTTATTACGTTTTTCTGCCCATTTTCATGCCCTTGATGGCCCGTTTCGGTTGGGACCCGCTGTGGTTCGGAGTGGTAATGACGTTCAATCTCGCTATCGGCCAGGCGACACCTCCAGTGGCCGTCAATCTTTACGTCACTACATCTTTGGCCGAAACCAAGCTTGACAGGGTAGCGGTGGCTGTTATTCCATTCATCGCGGCAATGTTGGCCGGCCTGATTATTGTGATACTGTGGCCCGAGTTGTCCCTCGCTCCACCCCGTTGGTTCGGTCTTTATAAACCGTAATCGCTCTCGGCCCCCATCACGCCGCGACGGATTACGGCTATATACATCCGCTTGAAAACAGCCAAATGCTGCCCGCAGGTTGGCTATTCCTTATTCGTCCCTGCTATTACTATGGTCTTAATTGCCGATGCGCGGCCTGAAGGTTTGTGTACCAGCCGCATCCGGTATTGGCCAGGCGGGAGTGTCAAGCTTCCCGAATAGCGCCCCGAGGAATCGGTGACCACTTCCTCGGTGTCTTGCCATGGGCTCTGGGAAGTCTGAACGGTAATGCGTGTGTTGGGCAGCTCGGGAAAACCACCGTTAAACGACACGGTGTCGTCCACTACGTTCGCCGCCAAGGTGATACGGCTTTCAGTACGGTCAGTAGGTAAGTCGTGCTTTCTGACCGCCCGATCGTACAGACTATCCCGAATCTTGCGGCTGAATCTCGTTGCAGAAGGCTTGTACGGGGCTGAAAAAGGATTCTCGCCTTTCAACAGGTCCACCCAGTCGAACGCGAGGGTCACGTTGCCCTCGACTTTGTAGTATTCCCCCCGAAAAGCATCCCTGCCGCGTTCCACCGAACCTCGAAGCATCCCATCACGGGTGTTCACCGACAAGCCGGCGTTGTACCCGGTCAAATCGGTTCGCTCGCCGCGATATGAATGAACTTGTGCATCAACCTTCATGTCGAGGAAGTTCACCACAGGCGGCAACAGAAGCTTCAGCCGGGCGTCGGCCCCGGAGGAAAATTTCTCCCTGATCAGTTTCTCGCCGTCATTCGTGAACGTTAGTTTCTCGTTCGTCGGGAAGTAGGCGTTGACAGAAAGAGTGATATCCGAATTGTAGCCGGGCAGAGCCGTAAACTCCAGCCCCACACCCGTCTCCTTCAAGAACTCTCCCCGAGTGCGCCTACCGCGGGTCCAATCGTGAAACGCGTGGAAACCCACGAGCATTTCCGACGTAATCAGATTCCGGAACCCCGCGCCGATCGAATAGCTCTCCTTGGTCCCGTTCAGGGAAATCCTGGGAGAAAAAAACACGCTCTTGTCTGTCCATCCCTTGACGGGCAGGAAATAATCGGCCTGCATTGTGGGAAGCCCTTCCCATTTGTCGTAGCCCGCATCGAATCTAAGGCCCTGGCGGATAGTTTGCGGTAGAACCAGTTTCAGCCCGTGGTTGAGCGCAGGATCAATGTAGTGTTCCGGGGATTTCTCTTTCGATCTGCTCACCTGTGGAGGCAAAGGGACCAGGGAGCTGAGGAATGATTTGTCACGGTCCGTAGAGGAATGCGAGGGCCCAAGCTGATAGGCGCAGGAGATCCCGCCGGCGCCATGGATATATGAAGCTAGTATTACGAGCAGAAGAAGCAACCTTTTATTTAATATGTTTGTTGAGCAAATCATTATAACATTCCAATTAACCGGGCTTTTTCGACCTTATAACCTTTCGGTTCCCCTGTCAAGAAAATTGAGACGCCGCCAAGAAAGCATTCACTTCCTCCCGCAAATTTCCCGTTCTCCGTCATTCCGAGGAGCGAAAGGAAGGAGGGACATCATTTTGAGTGAGATGGAAAGTCTTTGTGGAGCAGGCTTTCCAGCCTGCCACGGTTGGCAATTCAGCACAGGCAGGCTGGGAGAAACTGTCTCAAAATAAGGGATTTCACGCGTCCGCCGTAGGGGCGGTTCGTGAACCGCCCGGAATCAGGGCGCTTCTCGAAGCGCCCCTACAGATGAATTCACATCGCTGCCATTCTGAGACAGTTTCGGGAAGCCTGCCCCACAGGAACTGGCCTCACATGGAAGGGTGAACCACGTTAGGGTAGGAGCAAGCCTTCACGCAGCGGGGCGTTGTCATGCGGAGCTTGGCGGGTTCGAACGAGCGCTCCCCTTGTTTGAGCGAGCTGTGGAGGAAACTGAGAAGGGGGACATACACGGAAAGGTGGACGAACAAAGCCTCCGTATCAGCCGCGACGCCGTGAAAGCCTGCTTGGAGAAACCTAGCAGGGGCTAATGTATCGTGCCTGGTGGAGCTTTGGTCCCGTAGGGAGGCGCCTATTGGCCGCGGATATCAAGAATCTTCAGGTACACCCAGTTGCTTGAGGATGCGTGCCGCGGTGAATTTAGGGATCTCACGATGCCGCGGGACTGACGCACGGCGTTTGGTCGCGGGATTTTCTCAAATCGAGTGTTCCGCCCCTTCCCGAACAAGCTGACAGCCGTCCTGCCGCAAGTGTTGAAGCAGGTCACGCCTTTTCATACTATGGCCGTCTGGGGTTCAACAGTGACATGCGACGCCGCAGTCAGCAGCAAATGGATGGGCTCCTCTAAATCGGCCTCCGGATCGGTGCAGGATGGATCGGGCTGTGGGAGGGGTTCGCCGTGAAGCAAGGCCGTCTCCGCCATATCCACCAAGGCGCTCGCTAACAGCCGGCGGGCTTCCTGTAAAGTTTCCCCACAGGTAATGACCCCGGGGAAATCCACAACTTCGGCATGCACGCCTTCATCGAGAGACTTGTAAATCGCTTTGTATGTCAACATACCGCACTGCTCCGGAAGCTTATCAAACTGTCCCGCAACGTATGCTTCAGGTCTACAGCGTACACCAGGGGTTGCCGGCCTGCAAGGAAAAGGTCTGACCCAAGATAATCATTCACCTATACAGGGCCGTTTGACCCCAGAAATCCACACAGCTTTCAGCACAAAGACCGCTGAGAAGTAATATTTGTTCCCTGGGCTTAGCGCGTTCCCCGCGGCGAAATCGCGTTCTGCAACATCCAGAGTAACAGCGGCCGGGCCTCTCGTCGCGATGCAGGCGTTGACTTGACCGCTGTGCGCGGAGTATAAATCTTTGTTCGGCACTGGCCCTGCTGCTCTTTTGAGGATGGCGGGCACGGCCCGCCCTACAAGAACGCCGGAAGAAGCGCGACGAGATCTATTGTGGCGAGTCTGCTGAAGTTGGCATACGTTGGCTGGCCTATTGGCCGTCAAATCCAAGTTCCCGTCGGCACCGCCTACTCTACAGGATTGGCCGAGCCAGGAGTAGAGCCGGCTGGTCAAGAGCACGCAACGTCAGGAAATTGGTGTAACGCAGGGTTTTCAGGAGCTTCAGATGCAACAAACCAAACCTACCTGGGTGGAGCGGGCAATACCTTCCCACATACTGTCCATTCCACCCTACGTTCCGGGCAAGCCCGTGGCCGAGCTACAGAGAGAGCTGGGTTTGTCCCAGGCCGTAAAAATGGCCTCCAACGAGAACCCGCTCGGGCCGTCACCCCTGGCTGTCCGGGCCATGGAAGAGCACCTCGGAGATGCACACATTTATCCGGAGTCCTCGGGACCGGATCTCCGATCGGCTCTGGCTTCGCGCTTTGGAGTAGTCCCGGACTGTATCATTCTCGGGAACGGTTCCGACGAAATCATGCAGATGGCCGGCCATGTCTTCATTCAACCTGATGATGAAGCAATAATGGGCGAGCACGCGTTTTCCATGTACAGTATCTGCGTGCGCGCCTTTGGCGGTACACCGATCCTTGTTCCCTTGAAAGACCACAGGGCCGACCTCCCGGCTATAGCCAAAGCAGTGACGCCACGGACCAAGCTGATCTTCCTGGCCGTGCCCAACAGCCCCACGGGAACCATCGTGTCTCGTGGAGAGTTCGAATCTTTCGTGAGGGATCTGTCCTCGAAGCAACTTGTGCTGGTGCTTGACGAGGCATACCGCGAATACGTGCAAGATCCCGACTGCCCCAATGGGGCGGAATACATCTCCAGCGAGCTGCCGATCCTTGTCTTGAGGACCTTCTCCAAAATTCACGGGCTGGCCGGCCTGCGGGTCGGGTACGGGATCGCTCAGCCCTGGCTCATTGAGCTACTGAATCGCGTTAGACCCCCGTTTAACGTGAATTCCCTCGCCCAAGTCGGGGCCCTGGCGGCACTGGATGACATTGAACACGTCCAGAGGTCCTTGAAGCTTGCACGCGACGGAATGGATTATTTGTCCTCGGAACTAACTTCCCTGGGCCTGGAGATAATTCCATCCCAGTCGAATTTCATTAGTTTCCGCTGGGGAAACGGGGCAAGGGAATGCTATGAAGCTCTGCTGCACAAGGGAGTTATCGTGAGGCATCTCGCGTCCTTCGGGATGGCGGACTGGATAAGGGTGACTATTGGAAGAGAAGATGAGAATAGGCGTTTTATGAGCGCTTTGAAAGAAACGCTGTCCGCGTTGTCATAGTGAGGCCGTGAAGTGCGAATCGGCATGAGCCCTGTTGCTGAGGAATTGAAACTGTAATGTTCAGAGACAAACTCTCGAAAACAACGCCTGAACCCTTGCATGGAACCGTCGTGATAGCCATTGATGGACCGGCTGGAGCGGGGAAATCCACTGCGGCGAAGCTTTTGGCCGAGCGTTTGGGGTTCTTTCTGCTGGACACCGGGGCACTTTATCGCGTGATGGCTTTGCACCTGATTCGTAACGGCATCGTGCCCGATTCCCAGGACATTCCGGAAAGCGCCCTTGAGTCTTTGGACTTGCGCATAGAACCGGAGATAGCTTCTATGAGGCTGTTCCTCGGTCCGGAAGAGGTCACGCAGATGATCAGAGACGAGTGGCTTGGGATGCAGGCGTCCCGATTCTCGACCAGGCCGGAAGTGAGAAGGGCCCTTCTTGGCCTCCAGCGTGCCGCAGGTTCAAGGTGGGACCTGGTCGCGGAAGGAAGGGACATGGGAACGGTCGTGTTCCCTGACGCCTCGGTGAAATTTTTCGTGACGGCTGATTTGGTTGAACGTTCGAAGCGCCGTCACTTGGAAATCCTACAGCGAGGGAATTCGACGCCACTCGACCAGGTCAGAGAAGAAATGCGCGCCCGCGATCACAGGGACGAATCCCGCGACCATTCACCTCTTGTCCAGGCTCGCGATGCCATCGTCATCGACACTACACACTTGACACCTCAACAGGTCTTGGAGCGGATGTTACAGGATATCGAGGCGAAAAGCGTGTTGCGTGGCCGCAGCGCCCCAAGCTAAAGGGCGGATCAGAATTCGCAATTCTCCGGTGGCACATCCTGCGCTGAAAGGCTTCAAAAATGTAGGCCAGGCCAAACTTTTTCTTGTCACAGGAACGAGAAATGTATATATATAATAGGATATCCTGGGTCGGTGAATAACCAAACGTGGGACAAAAGAGTCTGGGGGTGTCAACTGGATGGAAAACGTGGAAACCCAAAACAACAACCTTCCTGCCGAGCAAAATGAACAGGAGAATTCAAGAGAAGAAGATTTCGCGGAACTTGTAGAAAGCAGCTTCCATAGAGTTCAAGAGGGTGAAGTTGTCACGGGGATGGTGGTGCAAGTCACACCTGAATTCGTGATGATTGATGTCGGCTCCAAATCCGAAGGGCAAATTCCTCTTGAGCAATTCCTTGACGAAAACGGAGATCTGACGGTCAGCGTCGGGGACGAAGTAAGAGTCTTCCTGGAAGATACGGAAGAATCCTCGGGCCAAGTGAGACTGTCCAAGAGCAAGGCGGACAAGATCCGCATTTGGGACCAGATAGCGGAAATATGCGAGACTGAGAAGACAATCATGGGCAAGGTCGTATCCCGGGTAAAGGGAGGCCTTCAGGTGGACATAGGGGTCTCCGCTTTTTTACCCGGCTCCCAGGTCGATCTGCGACCCGTGCGGAATTTCGAGAAATATATAGGTGAGACTTTCGAATTTAATGTTCTCAAGTACAATCGCAAACGGGGCAACATTGTGCTTTCGAGAAGGCCGCTGCTTGAAAAGACCAAGGATGCGAAGAAAAATCTCATCATGGGGGCCATGGAAGGGGCCGGCCTTTTTACCGGAACAGTGAAAAACATAACCGATTACGGTGCGTTTATAGATCTTGGCGGCATTGACGGGCTGCTCCACATAACCGACATGTCTTGGGGTCGGATCAACCACCCATCGGACGTGCTTAAGGTGGGTGACGAGATCCAGGTTAAGATATTGAAGTTTGACCAGGACAAGGAGCGGGTATCTCTCGGACTCAAACAGATCCAGCCGGACCCGTGGGGAAATGTCGAGGAAAGGTACCCCGGCGGCTCCAAATGGAGCGGGAAGATTGTCAGCATCACCGACTACGGTGCATTCGTTGAGTTGGAGAGAGGCGTGGAAGGTCTGGTTCACGTGTCGGAGATGACCTGGACCAAGAAGCCTCGCCACCCGTCCAAGATAGTCCAGGTAGGCGAGGAAGTGGATGTCGTGGTTCTTAACGTCGATAAGGACCAGAAGCGGATATCCTTGGGCATGAAACAACTTAGGCCGAACCCCTGGGATGTGATCGCTGAAAAATACCCCGAGGGGACCAAGATCGAAGGCAAAATAAGAAACGTTACTGATTTCGGGATCTTTGTGGGTATCGACGAGGGCATTGACGGACTGGTCCACATTTCGGACATCTCCTGGACACAAAGGATCAAGCACCCTGGTGAGGTTTACAAGAAAGGCCAAACCGTTCAGGCGGTGGTCCTCAACATCGACAAAGAAAACGAACGATTCTCCCTGGGCATCAAGCAGATTCACGAAGATCCGTGGGAAACCATCCCCGACCGGTATCCTCCCGGGGCCAAGGTTAAGGGAAAGGTTACTTCAGTAACGGACTTTGGTGTCTTTCTCGAAATAGAGGAAGGCATCGAGGGCATGATACACGTCTCCGAACTCTCCAAGGAGAGAGTCAATTCACCCGCTGACTTCACTCATGAAGGCGAGGAGTTGACTGCCATGGTCCTCAAGGTCAATAAGAAGGACAAAAAGATCGCGCTGTCGATCAAGAGTCTGGAAAGAACCGGGGACTATGACCAGGTGAAGGGGTACATGCACAGCCAGGAAGTGGTTGCTTCCAACCTGGGAGACTTGCTCAAGGAGAACCTCGGAAGCACCTTCGGGAAAGACCAGTAGACCTGTTTGCTATAGCCGCGAGAGGGACGAAGAGCCTCAAAGCTTAGTCGTGTTTCCTTTGGGTTCTTGTTTCCTTTTGCGGTTCTTTTGTTCTTCCCGGTTGAGTTTGGCCATTCAAAATGGCCCTTGTGGCCGCGACAGCCTCATCCCGTGTCCTGACCTCCCCTTCTCCCTGCAATTCGTCCAACTTCTTCAAGATCTTCCCCAGATAGGGCCCTGGAGTCAGGCCAAAAATCGCCATCACCTCTCTGCCGTTCAAGAAAGGCGGTTGTCGTTCTCGTTCGGCTTCCAGACACATCCGTAACGCCTCATGAACTCTTTCCAGGGTCGTGCTTTCCAGCCCGTGTGGTCTGGCAGGCCCTCGAGATGCGCTGAGATCGGCAAGGAAAAGCACGAGCAAGCCCGTAACGTCCCTCTTGAAATGCCTGCACAGGCGATGCACGGCACGGCCGGTCACCGGGCCTCTGGTAAAGATTAATGTGCGCATATGACCCGCTATTATTTCTGACACGGATTTGATCTCTCGGCCGGCCAGTTTCAGGCGGAGACCGGCTTGTTCAAAAAGTCGGGTGGAGATCTTCTCGTGTCCGAAGAAATGAATTCTCCCGTGAGAATTACTCGACACCGTCTGAGGCTTACCTGAGTCGTGAAAGATCGTAGCCAGCTTCAAGAGAGAGCTTCGCTGCCGTCCTTTAACCGGCTCCTCGTTGCAGTATTGCTCCACGGTAGGGCTCAAATCTGCGAAGTAGTCTGCCGGAGTCCTCAGCACTTGCTCCAACTGCTTTACGGCTTCCAGGGTATGGTCCCAAACATCCAGGTGGTGGTATTCATTCTGTAGGCATCCTTTCATAGGGACGATCTCCGGAAGCAGTAAATCGATTATTCCCATAGAATCCATTTCAACCAGCACAAGAAAAGCGGCTGAGGCAGAGAGGGTAGCGATCAACTCGTCTCGTATTCTTTCAGGCGATGCAGCAGCCAGTCCTTTAAGGCTCCGCGGCATCAGGTCGAGCGTATCGGCGTTAATGGTGAAGTCCATGGAAGCCTTGAACCGAAATGCCCTGATGATTCGAAGCGGGTCCTCTTCAAACGCAGCCCCGGAGCAGGCTCGGATGGTCTTCGTCTGAAGGTCCCTGATTCCCGACGTGGAGTCAACAACTCGTTCGTCCTCTCCCTCCAAGAAATCGGGGATGGTCATTGCTATTGCGTTTATGGTGAAATCACGATGTCGGAGGTCGTCACGGATGTCCTGACCCTTGTAGGAGGAAATGTCCAGGACGGTCGACGGGTCCCCGTGCAATACGATTCTACCGGTGCCGGATACTGAATCCAAAGGGACAAAGGTGGCCTTGAACCGTCCGGTTCCAGCGAGGCGCCTGGCTAATTCAAATCCGTTGCACGGCACTGCAAGATCAAGGTCCGTCGGCCAAGGCCGGCCCATCAGGCGATCTCGCACAGCGCCTCCGACCAGGTAGGATTCCGGGGCCTCTCTGTGTATGGATTCAAGTATTTCCCTTGCCCGGGAAATGTCGCCCATTTCCATTGCCCTCAGCCTGGCGTGCCCCAACATGCCGATCCAGCGATTCTCGAAGGTAATTCCCTATCTGTGTTCCGGTCATTCCTGCAAAAGCGTAATCCGGAGGTGTTGAACTCCTCGGCCTGCGTCCCGAACACCGACTCGGGGTGCTCCCCGACACGGGGAGAGGGCCGTTCGAAAAGAACTTCAGAAAAATGCTATAAGCGGTTCATTGGGATTTGTTGTCCGGAACAGTGAAGCCGATGATGCCCACCGCACGGATCAGAGTTGAGCTTGAACCAATTCAAAGCGGATGGTCCCCACGATCGGGGACGAGGTCAACAAAAGTGGGATGCGGTGTTCGTCATTGGAGATCCAAAGCTTTCCAGTTGCAACCTCTTTCTTATCTCCGGTCAATTTCACCAGGCGAAGGTCGAGACAAACCGCCTGATGCATGCCCGTCTTGACTTTGACATGCTGGTTTCCTGCCGGGTTGACCAGGAGTCGCGACCGATCTTTGCCATCATAAATGTCCACGAACATCGGTTTGGATAAGTCAGCCTGATGCCTCAATAAGTATATGGCGGTAATCGGATCGTAAACCCCGGAGAACTTCTCGCAATGACTTTCCCTCTCGCTGCCCTTTTGCTTGTTTACTTGAACCAGCTGAGTCTTGTGATCGAAGGCCAGATCGACCGATTCCGGGTTGGACAAGCTGGACTTCAGGTGGAATTTGTAGGTTTGAGGCTTGAAGTTTTTGGGAGTAAATTTGGCGTGAATTTGGCTCCAGAGTTCAATCACGGCCTTGAGGACGCCGTCCGAAACTGCTTGTGCTACCACAGTGACTTCCTTGGCGTTGGCCTTTGTCGTAATGTCCCCGTGGCCGGCCTTGTTCCCATTCCATGTCACCTCGTACCGGAGCACTTCCGACCGTTCAGCGGCCAAGGTGCAGTGAACCCAGACGAACAATGACGAGAAACCCGCCACAATCGCGATCAGAAGCCGTTTATTCTTGCAGTACGCGCCCAATCCGTTTCTCCAACTCGAACGTGGAAGGGGGGATGGCCTCTCTTTCAGGCGGTCCCTTTTCCGCTACCCTTGTCCCTGCCGACCCGTCGCCAGGCCCAGATCGTAAAAAAACACTCTAATTCTTATATCGGCGCCAATAGAATTTCTTCTTCACCTCAGGCATTTGCAGGACCAGCGTGTCTCCCGCCACCTGATAGGGCCATCTCACTGTGTTGCCCCCAGCGCCATCGTCCGTGATGCTAATCTCTTCGTTTTCGGCCGAATAGCGCCCTGAGCGTTTCTTCATCTTGTCCGAGTCTTTGTCCATTCTGTTGAAAATAACTTGACCTCTGTCGGTAAACTCAATGAGAGTTCTGGTCGCCTCGTTGGGCCGCTCTTGGTCGCCCTTATCGTTTTCCTGGTAAAGAAGTTCCCAGGTGTCTAACAGTCTTTTGTCTATGGAACCCTGGGGACGCGTCGACATGCTGACGCAGGCGGCAAACAAGAGTGTACCGAGGCAAATTACAACCCCGGCGCTGTGCTTAAGGATGAAGGACATTCAGCCCATCCTCATGTTGTGGTTTCACTACGTCTCGAACAAGTTCGGTGTTTTTGTCGGCCTGACCCTACCACAGGTTGTTTAGCGCTTTTTCTCCCGCACGGACAGAGTTCCGATCCGGCTCTACCCTGGCGGGAACAGGCACGGTGCCTTCTTCCGGTTTGACCGGTTTTGCCGGCGGCTTCTGAATCGGGAATTCTCCTCTGGCCAGACGGGTCAGAAATCCGTGATCTATAATTACACAGTATGAACCGACCTGCATGGTATGAAACACGGCTTCGGCATCTTGCCAATCAAGTCCCAGGCAGCCGTGAGTCAGCCGGCCACCGGTGGCTTCGGCGTAATGCACGTAGCGCGACCCATCAAATACGAGCTTGTATCGAAAGAAGCCGGGGACTCTCCGATCCTCCCATCGTCTGGGTATGGGCTCTCCCTCCTCAATGAAATACCAGTCGGGTCTGATCCAATCGTCAACAGGGATCTTGGTTCTTATCGGGAACACACCCACCGGGGTCTCAAAAGCCCCAACATCGGTCTTGCCTTTGCCGATGGCCACGGGCCCTATTCTGAGGAGTCTTCCTGCTTGATCATACAAGTAGAACTGAAAATTGCGCTTGTCAATGACGAGAAACGACTTCCCGTTTTTATTTCTTATCAAGCTGCCGACACGTCGGGCTTCCGCCATGACTTGCTGCACCTGCCCTTCGTCCTGGATCCGGTGGCCGTAATAATTATCGTACATGTTCTCTTGACTCGGAGCGGGTTGAGGAGTCGGCGCCGGCTGTGTTTGCTGTTGTCGGGAGCGAGAAAGCTGATCTCTCAAGATCATCTCGGCATCCCTTGGGTCGTACTGGAGATTGACAGCGGGGTTGCCATAAGCCTGCTGCTGATTAGGGGCTTGCTCCATCGGGCCGCCCCAGGTCTGAGCATCCGCCTCCTGGTTCGTCCCGTAAGGATATTGATGCTGCGGGTAACTGTTCGGATAGTACATCTGGGCATGAACCGATGGGGTTGCAAGAATTAGGGAGAGAGCGAAACCCAGATATGCTATGACATTTCGCATGATTAATACCCTCTTCTTCCACATCACTGCGAAAACTCCTTCATTCTTTTGAAATCACTTCTGTCTATAGATTAAATCAAAGTCGGTGTCAACAACTCCACTCGAAACGGCACTTCCCCGCGATCACCGTTGATTGCTATCGACCAATGTAAATTAAGTATTTGTCACTTTACTTCCCCGATGGTTCCCGGAGATTCACCTCAATGGCACATGTGGCATCATCCGGCAGGCCTATCTCCCACGCGCAACGGCCCGGCGCATCAGGTGAGCAGCCCATACTTCTTCATCTTGTACTGCAAGTTGCTGCGAGAGACCCCCAGGGTTTTAGCAGCTTGTGCTTGCACGTTGCCGGCCTTTTTGAGGGCATGCCGGATCATCCTCTCTTCTATGGCATCCAGGGTTTCCGCCAGCCCTCGTTCCCATGAAATCAATGTGTCGATGCCTTCTTCAATCTCATGGGATTCGCGGATCTCCGGTGGGAGATCGTCAGGCGTCAGGGTCGAACTCCTGGACAATACGAGCCCGCGTTCGATCACGTTTTCCAGCTCTCTGACGTTTCCCGGCCAGGAGTAGCTATACAGGGCGCTCATTACGTCAGGGTCCACGTCTCGAATTGACCTTCCCAACCGCTCGCCGAACTTGTTCAGAAAATGGGCCACCAGGACAGGGATATCTTGACGGCGCTCTCTAAGCGGAGGCACATTGATCGCCACCACGTTAAGCCTGAAGAAGAGGTCTGCTCTGAACCGGCCGGCATCCACTTCCTCTCTCAAATCTTTATTGGTGGCGGCGATTATTCGCACATCCACTTTTATGTCCTTATTCCCCCCTACCCGCTGGAATTCTTGCTCCTGCAAGACCCGCAAAAGCTTCACTTGCAGGTTCAAGGACATCTCCCCGACTTCGTCCAGGAAAAGCGACCCACTGTCAGCGAACTCGAATTTGCCTTGCTTGAGGCTCACAGCTCCGGTAAAAGCCCCCTTCTCGTACCCGAACAGCTCTGATTCCAGTAGATTCTCAGGGACAGCAGCGCAGTTGATTGACACAAACGGCGCCTGGCTCCTGGAAGACGCCTTATGAATCCCTCGTGCTATGAGTTCCTTGCCCGTACCCGATTCGCCTGTGATCAAAACCGTTGTCGGAGTGTCTGCCACGCGTTTCATTAACGAAAAGACCGTCTCCATTGCTCTGGACTTGCCTACGATATTTCCCCAGATTGTCCCCAGTTCGGCCTCGAGACGCCTGATGTTCTTTATGAGCGACCGGCGCTCGACACCTCGCGCCACCGCCCTTCTTATGTCGTGGTTGTCAAACGGCTTCTGGATGTGATCCAAGGCGCCGTTTTTCATCGCGTTGACCGCCTGATCAACCTCCGCGTATGCGGTCATCAGGATCACGGGAAGATCGCTGTCTACCGCTTTGACTGCCTCCAAAAGCTCTATCCCGGAAAGGCCGGGCATTTTGATGTCCGAAAGGACCGTGTCTACAGGGGTGTTCTGTATGATTTCAATGGCTTGCGCTCCAGAAGAGGCGGTCGCGACTTCGTAGCCCGCGTCCTGCAGCAGGTCCTCCAGTACCACCAAATAGTTCTTTTCGTCGTCTACAACCAGCACGGTTGGCATGTTGATCCTTTGCTCTTTAGTAGTGCCTCTCGGTTCAGGCCCTCGGCCTCCCTGCCGGAAGCAGGATACTAAAGACGGCTCCATGACCTTCTCTACTGTCCACAGAGACCTCTCCTCCGTGAGCGGTTATGATATTGTGTACCACGGAAAGCCCCAGTCCGGTTCCCATCTCATGAGTCGTGAAAAAAGGCGTGAAAATCTTGGCCACATCCTCTTCTTTGATCCCGTGGCCGTCGTCCGCGAAATCAATCCGAACCCCGGAAGGCTCGGGTGCCACATCGATGTCGAAACTGCCTCCGTTCTCCATCGCCTCGAATGCGTTCATGGTAACATTCAGAAAAGCTTGGTACAACAGGTCGGGGTCTCCCATGACCATTCCCGGAGCGCCGTTGGTTTCCGGCTGGGACCATCTGATGTCCCTGGCCCGGATTTCGTGCTCCAGATTATCTCTTACTCTAGCGATCACATCGCGAACGTCAATAGCCCTGACCGACGGAGACCTGGGTTTTGCGAAATCCAGGAAGTCCTTGAGAATGCTGCTCAATCGACTCGCCTCTTCCACAATCACACCGCAAAGCTTCTGTATTCGTGCCGGGTCAGGATTTGACTTTTTTGTCAGGACCTCGGCTGACGAGCGGATGATGCCTAACGGGTTGCGAATCTCGTGGGCCAGAGTCGCCACCATCTGGCCGATGGAAGCCAGCTTTTCCGATTGTTGAAGCTGTTCTTCCAGCCTCTTCTGCTCCCTGGCCCTCTCCAATACGATCCTCTCGCCTCGACGCACAATGAGGGTCAGCGTTATGAAAAGAAACACCATCAAACCCGCGGCCACAACGATGATAACAAGTATCGACCTGTGCACCACTGCGTACTGATCCGAAACGTCTTGCGTTATTTGGATAACGCCGTAGATGTTTCCAAGCATCCAGTAGTTGCCCGCTCCTTCACGCAAGGGGTAGTACGTGTCCACGTACCAATTGCCGTACCAGCGCCACGGAGAGCGTTTTTCCTCGCCGATTGCAGTCAAGTCCTTGCCCGCCAGCGCCTCTTCTACGTAAGCGCTCTTGGCTTCCGGTTTTCCTATAAGATCGTATTCGGTGCTGTAGACTATTTTCCTCTGGCGGTCGATGATCTTGATTCGCTGAATCTTCAACCCATAGGTAAAATCTTTTATCAGAGAATCCAAAGTGCCGAACTGATCCCACTTGCGCAGGTCCATAGAAAGGCCTCTGCCCTTCAACGGTGCATAGAATCCTATGTAGATGTTATAATTTAGGTTTTCCGCCAGCAGCCGCGCGTAATTCCCCGAACTTTTAAGGAGCGTGTCCACACTGGTGGTGTAAAGAAATGCCCCGAGCAGGAAGGTGACGACGGCAATTACTACAAAACCGGATATTATAAAGTATTTCAGGAGCCTGAAGGGACCACCGCCGGGAGCGGCGGGAAACTGATCCTTTCGCATCGACCTCACCTGCTCAAAATTCATCCCACCAGAAGCAATCTATCATCAGGCGCTTGAGTAGTAAAGTGGAACAAGAAACGGACGTGAGCGCCGATCATGAGAATGAAAGGCATTCTTCATTGGAAATTGCTACGGTGGCTTTGGAATGAGACGCTGGAATTTGTCATTGCGAGCGCAGCGAAGCAATCTCGGCCTCAGAGAAATTGGGGATTGCTTCGCTGCGCTCGCAATGACACTCCTTGTACACCGATAATTTAGTGACTACCTTGCCGGCCGGGGCCAACACAGGCCTTACCAAGAGGGGATCGTGAAGAATGCGACAGGACGGGGGTTAGCTTAGGGGCTAGGCATTGCCCAAATCGTCGGGATTCATCCTTTCCAGGATTTTGGTCAACTCCTCGTCGGTTCTATCAATATCTTCCTGGGTCAAGATAACCTTCTGTTTTGATGTTTCAACCTGGTCGGCCTGCGTCATTCCCTCGATCACCTGCTCGCTCACGAAAATGGGTGCGCCGGTCCACGTGGCCAACACCAGAGAGTCCGAAGGGCGTGCATCCACGGTTATCAGCTTCGCGTCCGGGCTTTTCAGGTATATTGTGGCGTAATAAGTGTGATCTCGCAGGTCGTCGATCTCAATGTGCTCGATACGGATACCCGATTTCTCCATTATGGTCCTCAGCAATTCGTGTGTCAGCGGCCTTTGAAATATCTCCTTGGTAATGGCACGCTGCAAGGCCATGGCTTCTACGGGTCCGATCCATATGTAAAGTTCTCTCTCGCCTGCCTTTTCCTTTAGCACCACAACCGGCTGCATATTTCTAGTATCGGATGCGATGGCCGTGATGGTCATTTCTTTGAATTTCTTTTCACTTTTCATTTGGGAACCTCTGAAGCGTGACGGGATTCCGAGAAGGAGGGCACGCGCGGCGCAGACATGCCCGGCTGTCCGTCATCATTTTCATGGGTGGGATCGAAGGCCTGGAAGGGCCAGAGGACCACTGAACGCTTCCGGAGCATCCTTAGCTTTTACATAGGCCTCTTCTAATGGGCCTGATACCATATGAAGCAAGTTAACACCCGCGCGGTGTCTTGTCAATGGGACCGGAGCCTTGCCCCGCCTTGACGCAGAGATGCCTGCAATTGTATTATTGGCTGCCCAACCAACCATTGAGCTGTGCCGCGCACGATGCCTCTGGCTGTGCGTGCAACCATTCCGGATACCAGGAGTTAGACGATGTACTTACCGAGAATCAGTGAAGAAAAATGCAAACAGTGCGGTGAATGTGTGGACGTTTGTCCTGCGGATGTCCTCTCTGTTGAGGAAAATTCAACCACGGTAGTCAATCCTCAGGACTGCTTGGGATGTGAATCTTGCGTCTCCGTTTGCCCCGAAGAAGCTATCACGGTGGAAGAAATCTGAGCTGGCGGGAACTGGATGAAAGCAATGGGGGTATCTACGAAATTCCCCGACGACGCTGACCATTCAGCTATGGATGGGGGCTTCACATCGTGCCGATGCCGGAGGACTGTGGGGCAGGCTTTCCAGCCTGCCATTATTGACATCTGAGAGCTGGCAGGCTGGAAAGCCTGCCCCACAAAAACATTCCTACCCTCGAAGGGCTGAAAGGTCACGACGATGCTGGAAACCTTCACTCTGGGTCGGCAAAAGACCAAGCGATGCACTCTAACGTTTAGCCTAACCGGATTCGAGCGTCATACCCCTCGCGTGACTAGGCCATCTCCTTCAATGCGAAATATTACGAGATTTCATTCGCCAGCGTACGCTGTAACCGTCTGCACGGAATCCGACCCGGAATCGGTTTCCGAGTCCACGGCCACACGCCTCGAAATCAGTATCGTCCCAAAGGGAACGTCCTGATATATCCTCACTAATTGCAGTTTTACTATTTCGAGCAATGCCAGAAGCGTTGTCACTACGCTGAGCCGCGACAGATCGTCTTCGAAAAGGGAAGCAAAGGTGATCCAATCCTGAGACCCGATCCGTCCCAGGATGTGGTTGATCTTGTCCTTGACAAGGAGGCGATCGGGTTCCAATTCGATTAAGTCGCGGCGTGACGTGCGGGCCAGGAGGCCTCGGAGGGCCTCCAGTAGTTCAGGCAGTCCTACCTCAAGCGGCTGTCTCGATTTGGGCAGGTCTACATCTTCGTCTCCGGCCTCTCTCACAAAGATGTCCCGTTCCAACATCGGCACCGAGGCAAGGGTCTCGGCGGCTTCCCTATAACGCTTGTATTCAAGAAGGTGCGCGACCAGCTCCTCTCTGGGATCGGGCCCGGCCTCTTCGTTCGCTCTATCTTCATTTACGGGCAGAAGCATCTGGGATTTGATGTGGGTAAGGTAAGCGGCCATGACGAGGTACTCCCCCGCCACGTCCAGGTTGAGTGACTTCATCAGCTCTATAGTCTGGAGGTACTGCTGCGCGATCAATGCGATGGGAATGTCGGTAATACTGACTTCATTGCGATGGATCAAGTGAAGCAGGAGATCCAGCGGGCCTTCGAAGATCTCTAGTTTTACCTCATAAGACATGGCGCTCAACCCAGGCCGGAAAGCAACAGCCTCGTCACGAACTCGATAGGAGGCATGATCACGTAGTTGATCACGCCGGTGAAGATCAAGAGCATCAGAATGATGAATCCGTATGGTTGAAGCTTCTCATATTCATACGCCTGGGCCCGCGGGAGCAGTCCGGCAAGTATGCTGGATCCGTCCAGCGGGGGAACCGGTATGAGGTTGAATATGGCCAGGACCACATTAATCTGTACGCCGTAAGCCAGGATGAGGAAGAGCGGCCGGAGAAAAAACGCTCCGCCTGGGCCGCTTCGAGGCCCTCCCCAGACTCCCACGAGGATGTGGAGCAGCACGGCCAGCAGCGTGGCGGTGATCATATTGGCCGCGGGACCGCCCAAGCTAATCCAGATCATGTCTTTTCTGGGGTTTTGGAGATAACGCGGATCAACCGGAACAGGCTTGGCCCACCCTATCATCTGCGTGAGCACCAGAACGAGCGTTCCAAAGAGGTCCAAATGACTGATCGGGTTGAAGGTCAGCCTTCCGGCCATCTTTGCTGTCGGATCACCCAGCCTGTACGCCACGTACCCGTGGGTGAACTCGTGAACGGTTATCGCGAGAAGGAACCCTGGAGCAATCAGAGCAAGTTTCTGCAAAACAGCTAATATGTAGTTTGTGTCCATGGCTTGAGCAAGTGTTCTTGGAGAGCGCCCGGGGAGGCCCTTTTTGCAAAAAGGGCCTCCCCGGACCCCTCCCCAAAAACTCCTATGATTTGCAACCCCTGCCTCTAACGAGGCAGGGGTTGGGGCTGAACGAGTGGCTAGTTGGCAGTCTGCGTATCAGGCGCGCCGCATGCCTAACTGTAGCTGAACATGTCTGCAATAATTGAGAGTTTTTGAAGGGGGTGCCGGGGGAAACTTTTTGCAAAAAGTTTCCCCCGGCATGTCTTCAAATGCTTTCAGGGTTTTGCAGCCGTTTCTATCCCTTTTTCTTGGCTTCCGGTTTTCCTTTAGCCTGTCCTTTTGCGGCTGCCGGGGCTTTCTTTTTCGCGGGAGCTTTTTTCTCGGGTTCGGCTTCTTTTTTGGCTTTAACTTTCTTCCCGCTGGCGACGGCTTCGGCTTTGGCGGCCGCGGCCTCGGCTATGCGCTGTTCTTTCTTTTCCTGAAGTTGTTTGGTCTGATTTTCCAGGAACAGGATTCGAGCTATGGCCCCATCGATTTGTTTGATCTTGGCCTTATACTGTTTGATCTTCGGATCTTTTGCGATCTCTTTATCCTTCAGACCCTTCTCTTGCAAGAGACTCGTCCGGGATTCCATCTGCCCTGCGTACCGGGTCTTCTGGTTGACCTTTGTCTCCATATGCTTGGATGCCATGAACCACCTCTTACGACGTACCTAATGAGGAAAACTCCTTATACTAAAGTCACGCCCTTTGCAAGTCAAGCTTGCCTGGTAGTAACCACTAATCATTCACTTACGTGCGGGAGCGGCGCCCATGCCCCGAAGGGGCAGCCCAACAGTAGCCACGGGCGTAACCCGTGGACAATGGTCCACACAATCATTTGGATCACCGACCCTGGAGGGGTCGACCAATCCCGAAGTCCAACTCACATTCATGGTCGACCCCTCCAGGGCCTAGGCGTTAAGTAAAGAGTCATATTCCCCCGTGTTCCGGAGGAACACATGGTAGTAGGCCGGCGATTTATCGCCGGTTACTCGGCAAATTAGAAGGTTTTTTAGTCCCGGCAGGGACGGCTGGTGGCCACGCCTTCCAGCCATTGGCTCGGCCGTCCCTGCCGGGACTACGGGTCGTTTTTGGCCGCTTTCCCGGCGATGAATCGCCGGGCTACTTTCGTCTCGTCCCTCTGGGACGAAAGAGATTAGGAACTAAAGTTAACGCTTATGCCCCTCCAGGGTCGGTGATCCAGGGCTGTGGCAGTGCATCCGGTCCACGGGTTACATCCCGCGTCCCGCGGGACTACCATTGGTACGCCCCTTCAGGGCTCAGAATCCCTTCTAGCCCCGCAAGACTGAATGGTTACTCTTGCCGGTGGAATAGGCGCGGTGTTGGATCTCCCGGCTCCGCTGCCCCTTCCCCTCCACTTCTCCCGCCGGGTATTCGATCCCAGTAACTCACGGGGGCAACGGCTCTATAGATCCGCGGTGTCACTTCGGCCATAGGGGTCTCCACGATCAGTGTAGATGATCCAAAACCACTTGACGTGACGGGTTGTCGAATGGGGTATCGTGGGTGTTCACAAATTTATGGGATGGCCGCAGCTTGTATGGTACATGGAAAAGGGCCCTTCATTTAAGCAAAGGTTAAATTATCCATTCTCTCCAGCCGATTATTCTTCCAAATCTATCCGAATAGAATCCATTATCAAAGTGGAGTTTGGTGGTAACCGGTGAAATCTCAGGGATTTAAAAATATTGACATGAGTTGCGCCCACCTGCCAAATCGCGATGCGGAAATCACTCATTAAAGTTCGCACAAACACCCCAAACTTGAGTAATTACACCACTATATATTAGTATGGCTCTGAAAGCGACCTAATAGCCGGTCCCCCCAGGTTATGGTTATCGGCGCGTTCCAGGCGGTAAGGAGTTATGGCCCTACGCTCCTAACAAATCGCGGGTTTAGCGATTATTCGGTGATTTCATTCTGTTAAAAAATATAACCCACAATTTCGAATGCCTAAGGTCCGCGGTCAAGCCCCCCTGTTTTTTCCCCTTGACACACTAGATGTTGTGGCGGTATCCATTGGCCCCGCAAGGGGCATTGCCCCTGGAAACGACACAGCCCCCATATTGTAATGGAGGCTCTGTCCCGTGACGACTAAGTCGTAATTTGGCAATTTCCTCTTAGTCTACATCACCGGCCAGAGTCAAATCTTTTTTACGAGATGGGAGCGGAAAGGGGGTCCTATGGAAACCATAAGCAGCAGGGCAGGTCCCTGGACGGCTCACTTTTGGCTTCGACTCGGTCGGACGTGGTTTCTTCCTGAAGGCGTCGATCTACAGATCGCAATCGTCATAGGAAGATCCTAGTCTCGCAATCTTGTAACCAACGGGTCGCGGAGTGTTCCCTACACGGGAAGTCTCCCGGCCCTTTCTTCCTAAAGAGTGAACCAGGAGCAGCACATGGACGTTAGCCCCTCGCCCCCGCAAGCCCCGCTTATGTGGGAAATCGTAAAGCTGTTATTTGCTGCCTTTGTGGGATCTATCCTGGGGTTTGTTGGTGGTATTACTTTACGCCTTATGACCGACAAGCAGTTGTGTTGGCTTCGATTGAAACTGGGTTTTGTTAAACCCAACTACAGTCTAAAGCTGGGTCAAGCACGAGTGTTCCCTCTAGCCCGTACTCTCGTGTCGGGAACCATAAAGCAATATGCGTCTTTTTATGACGTCCGAGCAGAAAATGAAGAGGTTCCTGGAGATAATGTGTACTTAGAGATCATTGAGTTCACCGACCAACAAACCTTTATGCCTCTTCCAGGAATACTGGCCTTAGACCCTAAGAAATCGAATAACAAGATGCGTGCAACAAGGGCAGAGCCTCGTACTACTTTTTATGAAATGATCGAGAAGGGGAATGGTGTCTTGGTTGGTTGCGTAGGTACTAAGCGATACAGGATGAGCCATGATGACGCTTTTCTTTCGTACAAGTTCACGTGTTCACGCGTGACCATAGGGAAGGGAGAATTGAAGATTCCGTGAGGGCGTGAAATGCGAGAAGTTTCAGTCACCTTTAGATGCGGTATCGGCTATGGTTAGGAGCTAATAATGACACTCTTGGAAGATATTCAGAGCGCTGCGGTTGATGCAAAGAGCGATCTAGGAACGCTTTTGCGGAAATGCAAACTCCTGGGAGCACGACTCGGTAGCCAGCCCCTGGAGGATTGGCTCGTCTGGGAATCAAATGGCTACCCCGATCATGTTACAGTCCCTGATTACCGTGTTTGGAGCCTTCAGGTTAAGGGAACTTTCGTCGGGCCACTGGGTTCAGGACTGAAAACCCTTCCTGTCCCACTGGCGTGTATTCCTGAGAGATCCAGAGAGCACTTTCAGCGGTACGAGTGTAGGCAGAGCATCGCATTTGTTGAGGCCATGCTGGCGAAGGTTGGTGACGGAAGGATAAAAGTAGACACTGGAGATCTGGCCTTGACCCTTGGAGAGGACGTTTACGAGCACCAGAACTGTATTGAGGCGTGGGCAATATTTCCGACAGGCCAGCTTGTCGAATTGCTCAACGCTGTCCGGAATCGTATCTTGGATTTTGCGCTCGCTGTGTTGAAAGAAGCGCCGGAGGCAGGTGAATTGGCAAGCACTGCCCCTACAACGCTAGAGGAGGCAAGGGTGACTCAAATCTTCAATACTATTGTTAATGGCGGCTCGGCAAATTTGGTTGGAACCTCAAATTCATCCAAAATCGTGTTCAATGTAGCCACTGGAGATTTCTCTTCCTTGGAGTGCGTTCTTCTCGAAAACGGTGTGTTGGAAGAGGACACTGAAGAATTGCGAATGGCTCTGGAGTCAGAAAAAACAATGAAGGAGGGTTTTGGGCCAAAAGTTTCCGGCTGGATTGGCAAGATGATGAGTAAGGCAGCAGAGGGGGTGTGGAACATCGGCTTAGAGGCAGCTGGTAAGCTCTTGCGTGAGACGATAACGAAATACTATGGTTTGTAGGACAAACCAGTTTCTTTGTCACGGCTGGGGGCATTCATCGAAGAATAAATGGTGAGACTTTACTGACGACTCATTGAAGGAATTTGGAGGGGTTAACTTCAATGATATCAATCAGTTATTGGCTGGGGCGGGAGGATTCGAACCTCCGAATGCGGGATCCAAATTCCCGTGTCTTACCGCTTGACGACGCCCCAGCAGGTCCGCTCCCTGTCAAAGCAAAGGGAGGGTGGTGGATGATCTAATCGACTAATATGCCTCGATCCAAGGGCCGAGCCAATATACAGTTCCAAGTCGCGGAAAGCCGCGTTGCAACCTGTTTCAATTCCTCGGGCTCGCCCAAACCGAACACAGTGGGACCGCTTCCGCTCATGAGGGCCTTGTTCAGCCCGGCATCCCTCAGGGCCTTACGAATTGCCGCGATCTCGGGATGCAGGCCCGCTGCCACGGGTTGAAGGTCGTTGTGTAATATGCTTTCCCACCCAGGCCATTCCCTGAGCACATTTCGTAATTTACCTTTGCCGGCATTGGCTGTCAAGGTTCCGGAAAACCCACCGTAAACCAGAGCAGTGGAGACAGAAAAGCCCGGATTGACCAGAATCATGCTATAGTCGCTTGGCACAGCCACTTGGGTTAAGCGCTCCCCTATTCCCTCTCCAATCGCGGTGCCTCCTTTCAGGAAGAAAGGAACATCGGCACCGATGCTCAAAGCTCCCACCGCGAGGCGTTCATCAGAGAGAGGCAAATCGAACAGATCCCTTAGTCCCATGAGGGTCGCTGCTGCGTTCGAGCTGCCACCGCCCAGGCCTCCAGCCACCGGTATTTTCTTGCTCAATCGGATTTTGACCGAAATGCTTCTCCCTGTTTCGCTCTCAATCCAGCCGATGGCACGCATTACGAGGTTGCTCGCAGTCTCCAAATCCGCATGACCAGGGACTTCGAGGACACTGCTGCCCTGACCGGCCTCGATAATCAGCTCATCTTCCAGATCGATTGCCTGAAAGAGCGTTTCGATGTCATGATATCCGTCAGGTCGTCGGCCAAGTACTTTCAGATGAAGATTAACCTTGGCCGGCGATCTGACCCTCAGCGCCTTCATTGGGCATTAACTCCACGCAGTCCGGCTTGAGGATCAACATATAGTGGTGGTAATAAAAGTCAACAGGAGGACCGGAGAAACATTGGACCCTAGGATCGAATCCAAGGCCGAAGTCATTTCTCTTCCAATAGGAAGGTTCGAGGTTCGCATGCGCGTTCCGGCCGAACAAGAGGAGCACGGCCTGCGGCTATCTTGCTGGTGGGGAATAACCTCTGCGTCAGTGGCCCTATCTCGGCACATCGCCGCACTGGACAGCTTGGCCGGCCACAAGGCCATCGAATTGGGATGCGGTCTGGGCCTGGTGGGGATAACCGCCGAGTTGTCGGGCGCCCGGGTCCTATTTACGGATTACGTTCCCGAAGCCCTTCATTTTGCCGAGGAAAACTGCCGACTGAACCGTCTTAGAGAAGATGAAACCGATTTTCGCCTCCTGGACTGGGAAGGACCCGATGATGTCGGCCAGTTTGACCTGATCCTTGGTTCGGAGATTGTCTATGATTATTTCTTTCATGGCTCTCTGATCAAGCTCATTGACCGGATTCTAGCCTCTAACGGACGCTTGATCCTTGCCGACAGAAAGAGACTGGTTGTCAGCCGGTTCTTGGGGCGTCTGATAGGCAAGGGATTTGATTGCATTGAAACTGAAACGGTCATCCGGTTGGACGGGTTCCCCGACAGGGAAATCAGCATCTTCGAAATAACGCGCAGCAGGCCCGGTTGAGCCCGTGCCGAGACACTCAGCGATTCTTTGCTTTGTTCCTGCCCAAAACAATTTCGAATCCAATTCTCATGCATTGCATCTATATATTAAATGAACGAAGAGAGGAGGTGCTGCCATGTCGATCAAGAGCGATTTCATGAACGCTCTGAAAGAAACCGAAGAATCAAGATTTAACGACCGCGATCATCGTCCGATGGTGGAAGTCTGGCCCGATGACGAATTCGGTTTTTGGGTCTCCCAACATCAGGACGGGTCTAGACATATAATCTGCAACACACCGGAGTTCATGGACACACCATTCTGCGGCGTAGGCTACCATTAGTTTTGCGTGAGAAGTGTCGAGACAGTTCATCATGGGTGTAATTGACCACAGGCCCCTTCGCGCGGCGCGAAGGGGCCTTTTTTTTTTGGAGATGTGCCTGGAATTGGCGGCCTTGTCCAGACCTTCCGAATGGTGTGGAAGCGGGTCAGTTTGAAAATTCGGATTCGGTGGACGTAGCCCTACCGTCATTCCGGCGATCCCCAAGTTTACCCCGGTGAAAACCGGGGCCGGAATCCAGGAAAAGCAGACTGGACCCCGTTCTTCAACGGGGTGACGAAAGGAGTTGTTTTCGCTGGAGATAGAAGAACTCAAGCTGGCCCACTACCTGACTGGGTGTTATCTTGCAGGACTCGACGGCAACTGCTAAAATTTGCCGTCAGGTTGACACACAAACTAAATGCTGCATAGGGAGGGACAAAATGGGTAAGGTTGGCGAATTGTACCAGACCGCGGATTGGAAAACCGAGAAGCACGTGCCGGTCATCGAGTGTCCTGATGAAGTCACAGCGGACACAATGTTTGACGTGACTGTCTCCTTGGGCAAGGAAGTGGCCCATCCAAACACTACCGAGCACCACATAAGGTGGATTCAGCTATTCTTCAAGCCGGACGGCGACAAATTTGCTTATCAGATCGGAAATTACGAGTTCACCGCGCACGGCGAGTCTGTAGAAGGCCCCAACACAGGGCCTGTGTACACGAATCATTCGGTGGTTACCAAACTCAAGATCAAGAAATCAGGTGAGCTGTTTGCCACTTCTCTATGTAATATTCACGGGCTCTGGGAGAACGCCAAGGCGATCAAGGTGAAGTAGCGCAAATACCGCTTCACCGTAGTACCCATTGTGCCGGTAGGGGCGGTTCGTGAACCGCCCGAAATTAGGGCGCTTCTCGAAGCGCCCCTACATAAGAAATCCTCCGGTCACTTATTCTGAGACAGTTTCGGCAGTGGCGTCCGCTGAAACACCGCGCTAGCGGCGATTCGATCCACTGAGATCATTCCGGGGCACCCCAAGAGCGATCGAACATTAATTCCGGCCATTACCATCGTGTCCTTCCCTGTACTTGCTGGCATATTTCCCATTCATGCGAACCTTCCTGGCCAACAGACCTCCACCTGCCATGACACTATACTTTAAGTTAATTTATCAATGATTTAATTTTACGGTATTTATTTTGACATAAATGGCTCCGTATGCTATCCTCTACTCGGAAATTTCTTCCGCGGCTTCTTCTTTCCAAGAGAGACTTCCCGCGCCGGCCGCGTGTGGCCCGCGCGGGTCCGGGCCCTGAACCGCGGCAATCAGGAGAGGATAGGACAATGACCAACTTATCGCGACGGACCGTCACCATGTTTGCCTGCATACTGCTGGCTGCGTTTTGGAGCGAGGCCCCGGCCGCGAACCCCGCGAATGTTACAGGCGTGCAGGTGTCACCCGACTTCAGGCAAATAATGATCAAAGGTGACGGGCCACTTGGGAAGCACACAGCATTTGTCATTAATCAGCCTTACAGACTTGTAGTGGATTTCGACGACGCTGGAATTGGCCGCGAAGTCCCGGCCAGGACCAAAATCGGCGGAGATCTCATAAATGAGATACGCCTTGGAAAGGTCAATTCACGCATCCGAGTGGTTGCGGATTTCGGTGAAAACCCGGTTCCAGCCTTCAAGGTCCACCGTCAGGGCAACCTCGTGGTAGTTGCCCTGGACAACCGAACGGCTTCCATTCCTCGCACGGGAACGGGGTCTACGCCGGCACCTGTTGCATTAAGAGTTTCCCAAAAGGCCGAGACAGTAGCTCGCTCCACCAAAGCACCCTCGCCTCCAAAGGTTGAGAAGCCCTCAGGGATGGCGATCAAGACATCAGGGGTCAAAGACGGCCTAATCTTCGTTGAACTGGCGGATCGGGGCGACCCCAAACGCGTTTACCGCCTCTCCATAGACCTGGACTCGGCCGCGAGCCGAATCCAGCATGCCACCTTAAGTGACAATTCCGGCAACGTTCAACGGTTTGCACCTGGGGCTGACAAGCCGATACCAGGCGGGCAGGAAGAAAAGGCCAAAAGTGCCGCGGGACCGCGTCGGGAAGGATTGTCCCAAACCACTGACGCCACGAAGAGGATCAAATACCACTGGGGCCTGCCCAGTGTTGAGCCAAAAGAGCCTTACGATCAGCAAGTAAGCTCGCGAAGCCCCTTCCAGGTCGGCGATCGGTCGGTGGAGACCCGCGTCTCAGCCCGATGAGCAGTAAATAATGGCTGCCTTTGCCGAGACGACCTGCCGGTTCATCTTCGCGGTACAGGATAGGCCGCCAACAAACGCAGTCCTACTGTGGGTCCTGCCGAGTTCCCCCATTTCCACGGGATGACTGCGGTGTTACAGGACGTCCTCTCTGCTCTTGATTTCCCCGCTCTCTCGGATTATAGATGTTGGTCGCCCGGCCGTGGCTCACGGCAGCCTGCCAGACTTCGCAACAGTGCGGAGCCGTGCGGAGGACCTGGAGGCGAGAGACGCTCCAATCCGTGCGAGTAGTCAATTAGCCCTTCAATTCGGGAGACCGATAAGAAGAAAGAATCAGCACGGCACGGGAACAAAAAGCCTCTGCGGAAATCACAGACAGCATACCCGAGCGGGCTGCGGAGGTTAAAATATTTGGATAAACAAGGAGTGCATGGCATTGAAGATAGGTTATAAGCTAGCAATTATATTGCCCTTTATGGTAACAGGCGTTCTTTTTTTTGCGGTATTTGCCGGTCATCGAAGTGAGTCGTCGGCAAGCCTTGTGCAAGCGGCAACATCGGGCAACATTGACAAGTTGAGACAAGTCCTGGACCGAGGGGCGCATGTGGATTCCGTCGACCGGGAAGGAAACACGGCCCTTAACCGTGCCTCGCTTATGGGCCATGAAGACGCGGCGAAATTGCTCTTGCAGAACGGAGCGAACGTCGACGCGACGAGTAAGTTCGCCAAGACTGCTTTGATGGCCGCGGCGTCAAAGGGTCACCTCTCGGTGGTTTCTCTGCTTCTCGACAATCACGCGGACGTCAATGCCAGGGACAAATACGATCAGACTGCTTTAGTGTGCGCGTCTGTGCGGGGCCATAGTCCGACGGTCCGCCTGCTCCTTGAAAGAGGAGCTGATGTCAATGTAAAAACCAGAAAGGGTTTTACCGCGTTGAGTCTGGCTTCCGACCAGGGCTATAAAGACATAGTCGAAGAGATTCTGGAGAGAAGGCCGATTTTGACCGTCTGTGACAGGCAAGAGCGTGACTCAAAATACAGGTAGGCCTTTTGTTCAAGGGAGGCGTATGGTTCTCCTAGCCTAACGGCTCAGCCGCAAAGTGGAACGGAGGTGCGAGCCACCCTGCGGGTCGGTCGAATACGAGGGATAAGAAGTGAAGTACCTGACATTGACCGCGAGACTCATCATCGGCGGCCTGTTCATCTATGCCAGTGTGTACAAGATTCTTGATCCACTGGATTTCGCGGTGTCAATCAGGAACTACGGCCTATTACCACAGGAATGGAGCAATGCAGTTGCCCTGACGCTCCCGTGGATTGAGATGCTGGCCGGTATCTTTCTCATCATCGGTTTTCAGACGAAACCCTCTGCTTTGTTGACCACAGGTATGCTGGCCGTCTTTCTGGGGGCCCTTGTTTATGCCTTTTCCATCGGGTTGGACATAGACTGCGGATGTTTCAGCTCCGCGGCGGCGTCTCCAGGCCGGGTAAGCATGTACCATATTCTGCGTGACACAGCCCTTTTTGCAGTATCCTTATTTATTCTCGTGGCAGACAGCGCGGAGCTTGGGATTTCTGGTTTGTTTTCATATTTCCGGGGCCGTAAAGACCTAAAAACGGTTTGATGGCCGAATCGGGTTCAAGCCCCGGTTCGCCCGCCTCTTTTGACAGATCCGACCACATTTAATATCGCGCATCAAAAATAGGGAACCGTTGCGTGTGCGCCCCACCAGGGTGAAGGTCGTCGGAGGGCGGTTTGCCCCACACTGCCCCACACGCGCGTCAGGTCCGTTGCCAACGGGTCGATGAATGGCGACATTATCAAAGGAGTCGCGTCCTGCGCAATCCGCCTGTCAAGCCCCGCGAATTCTAAAGAAGAAAGGCTTGACTCCCACCAACTCGAGAGAGTAATGCTGCACTATTGGCCTTCTTTCTTGTTGACAACCATCGCCATGGCTTGACTGGTCGATGCAGCATCCGGGGGGCGCCGGCTTTGGATCCGGAACCCACGAAGGCGGGGAGCATGGAACAAGCGTTGAAGCCGCTCGAAAACTGGCCCCCAAACCCCGGCACCTTCCATGACCGGCTCGTCGAACTACGCTCCGCACAAATCCGGCAGCTTTATTCCGTGTCCGTACCCGGAATGGTTGGGGCGCAGATCACTGCGCTCGCGTTGACCATCGCCCTGTGGGACGTCGTCTCCCCGCGGCGCTTGCTGGCCTGGCTGGCAGTCTATTTCAGCATTCAGATAGTGCGATTTCGTCTGGTGCGACGATTCCAAAGGTCTTCGCCCTCCCCTGCAGACACCATTCCTTGGGGCGTCCGCTTCGCGAGGATAATCTTCGTATACGGTCTCAGTTGGGGAATGGCAGGCATTTTTCTATTTCCGGACAATTCCATTCCGCATCAGCTTCTTCTGACCTTTTTTATGGCTGGGGTCGGCGCGGCGGCTCTCGCGGCATATTCACCACTGAAGGCCTGCTACCTTCCCACCATTTGTGCAGAGTGCATTCCTGTGGCTCTGAGATGCTTTTACGAATTCGATTTCATACACTTGGTAGTCGGGATTCTGATGTTGGTGTACTGTGCCGGACTTGTTCTTGCCGGTGATCGCGTTCGCAAGAAGAACGAGGAGTCCTTGAGACTAGGATTCGAGAAAAACGATCTGCTGCTATCAGTTATGGAAAAGCAACAAGAGGCCGCCAAGCTTAACGAAGAACTTCTATCGGAAATTCAAGAACGGAATAGAGCACAACAGGCTTTTACGGAGAGCGAAGCCAGGTACCGAGAATTGGCCGAATTGCTGCCCCAGTTGATATTCGAACTCGACTTGAACGGCAATTTCACGTTTGTTAATCGCGCCGGTCTCGACATGATGGGTCGCTCTGCGCGCGACCTCGCCGGCGGATTGGCCCCTTCGGAGATCTGGGCCCCGGAGGATTGGGACCGGGCCCATCGGGAATTCGGAGGCGTTTTCGCGGGAATGAAAATGGCAGCAGTGGAGTACAACCTGAAAACGGTTCAGGGTGTTGATGTGCCTGTCATTGTTTATGCAAACCCGTTCACACGGCACGGCAAAATAGTCGGAGTTCGCGGTGTGGGCGTCGATGTGTCGGAGCTGAAAGCCACTCAGAATCGATTGATCTCTTCCTTGGAGGAGAAAGAAGTCCTAATGCGCGAAATTCACCACCGCGTAAAAAATAACCTTCAGGTGGTTTGCAGTCTACTTCGAGTGCAGCGAAGGACCCTCGACGATGGGCAGTTTGCTTCCATACTGAAAGAGTCGGAAAACCGAATAGTAACTATGGCCTCCGCTTACGAAAAGCTTTACCAGTCTCCAAATATCTCTGAGCTTAACGCCGCGGACTATCTGGGCTCGCTTGTGAGGCACGTTCACAGTTCGTACGAAACCGCGGCAACAGGGATAGAGATGAGGACGAAATTTGAAGACCTTACGCTTACCGTGGATTCTGCAATTTCTCTGGGATTAATAGCCACGGAGCTGGTTTCCAATTGCTTGAAACACGCATTTCCTCACCGTCCTAGCGGAAGGATTGAAATACTGCTTCATTCTCTGAATGATGGTCAGGTTGAGCTGAAGGTCTGTGACAGCGGCATAGGGTTTTCAGAAAAAATGGCCGAGTCCGAATACGATTCCTTGGGGCTACGTCTGGTGAGAATTTTTGCCCAACAACTCCGCGGCGAACTTAAGATTGCCAATGATGGAGGCACAACAGTGTCTGTGCGATTTCACAGGGCTGACGCTAAACAAAACCAGGAGTCTGACAATGCGTACAAAGACACGCATTCTGTCGGTTGAAGGTGAGATCATGGTTCAGGAGGAACCCGTAGTGCCAATGCGCGTGCAAGCAAGGGATCCTGCGTTGAATCGGCCGCTTGCCCAGGCACCAGGTCAGTGCTGCTTTTGCGGCAAAGTCGGCTTCACAGTTTGAAAGCGAGGTTGTATTAGGCATCTTTTCAGTGTTGCTGAAATGAAAGCACATTGGTATCGCTCGCGATGCGCCTTGACATGCCGAGGTAGCATCGGCTAGGATTCGCTCTCGGAGGGATGGCCGAGTGGTTTAAGGCGGCGGTCTTGAAAACCGTTGATCGAAAGATCCGGGGGTTCGAATCCCTCTCCCTCCGCCAGTTAACGCCTCTATATCATTGGACTATCTTCCTTGTCGCCCCCTTGGAAATGTGTATGCAGAGTGTATGCAAATTCTCCAGGGCCTAAGGCGCTGAGGCCCTCTGCGTTGTCTATCCTACGCGGCCATTATTGTAGTGCGGAGGCCTGCGGCGCCAAACAAATCAGCCAACGGGGGAAAAGCGGGTTTCTGAGAGTGATTCGGGGTATTCCGGCCTCCGCCCTTTTACCAGTCTTAGCGGAGAAAAAACTAACCACCGCAAACCGGACACACATTTCTGGCTACGTCCATACCGGCCCGACAGGCCGGACACGCAGTGATCCGGTTGAGCGCAGGGAGTTCGCGGCCGAACAAGAGCATCTGTACCCCCTGGCCTTCAAGGACCGACGCCACTCCCTCCTCATTTTTCAATCTCGTGCCCACGAGAAAGCCACGGACTTCATGCAACGGATAACGAATGGACAGAGCGGCAAGATAGCTGAGAATTTGCTTCGCAGCGGCCGGACCGACGTCTCTCTTCTTCAGTTCCACCAAATAGACTGTTTTATTGGTGACAAAGGCGATATCCAGCCTTCCCCCACACTCCGGAAGCGGCTCTTCTTGCAAGCATACATTGATGTCTCCTACCCTTCCGAGAGGCATGGGCCTCAGCATAGGATCAATCAGATTTGGGAAGTTGCGGACAACGTCCCTCAGATTGCGTTCTTTTCGCTTCATGTCGAACTGACCATCACTTTAGGACCATCCGTGCTATCTGTCCGTGCTGAGAAATCGCTATGGCCATACGCTCGTGAGGCGATTTTCTAAGAGCGGTTTTGGATCGTGATTGCGTAACAGGCTTGATCTTGATAGCCTTGGCAAAGGCACTGAGCGACGTGTCATCAGGAAACTGGTTTTCTAAAGCCATGGTGATAGCCTCAATGTCGCGCATGGTCATAAGCTTTCTGAACAACTCTCGCGCTTCGTTAAGCTGTTTGACCGGCGGATAGTTCTGGAAATCGCATTCCAACTCTTCGCGGAAGGCCTTGAGATACGGGTGCTCGCCTTCAGTCTCCTGTTTCCAGTAGTAGCAGATGAGAGCGTCAAGTGCTTCGGTCCCTGATCTTGGTGCCTTGGGAATCACGAGTCTCTTGTCTGCTGAAAGGGCCTGAAACTTCGCTTTTAGGTAAGCGGCAGTGAAGAATTTTGTTCGTGTAGGCTCCATGGTAACGAGGTTCCTGATTTGTGCACTGACGGGATGACTCAAGGCTTTCCGCTTCTGGGCCTCCGACATGGGTAGCCAGGGCTGAAGTTCCGACCAGGCGGCTCTCAGATGGCTTAGAACCTCTGCAATGGTGTCAGGAATCATTGAGGCGGGCAGTTTGGCTTTGCCATCAAATAAGCCTTTCAGCTCCTTCGTGATCATTATGATTTCTTCACGTGGAGTCATGCTGGTATCTCCCGCGCCCCAAGCGCCTCAACTAGGGCTTGCGTCAAAGCTTTGACATCACCATAAGCCTTACATTTGGCATCATAGAGGCAGAGCGGTTGTGAGTGCTGGACTGTCTCTGAGTGCGCGATGTATTCTCGCAATGGTTGGCTGGTGAATACTGCCGTCTGACTGTCCACAACCATGCTCCCACTGGTCCGCAGCTGCGAAACTGTGGAAACGATGCTGTCTACCCCAGCCTGATGGTCTCCGACAGTGGCTCTGTACCGGGTGAGTGCAACTCCAAGAATGGTTGGTAACCGCAGCGCCGTTTCATACTTCAGGCGTCGCCTGATCGCTTCTTCGAGTTCGTGGATGAGCAGCCTAAGACCAACAGTTGACAGGGAATCCGGAGTGCAAGGAATGATCACATAGTCTGCCGCAAAAAGGGCATTCTTGGCGACATTATATAGGTTGGGCGGACAATCGAGAATCGTGTAATCAAAGAGACCCTTCAGCCGGTCACGGTATTTTTCAAGATACCTCCACTCATCACATTGCTGATATGAATCACGAAGCCGGCGCATACCCTCCCTTTTGAAGATCCTGTCCTCCAGAGTAATCAGATGAAAGCTTGCAGGAAGAAGGTGGAACAGCGGGAGCCAGTTGTCCGATTCATGATCGAGATACGGCCGGAGGCAGAAGCGTAGTCTGAAATGCTTGTTGAACAAGCTACGCGTGGTCTCATTCAGGGCCGCTTGATTGTTGATAAGCTTCCATCGAGGCTCGCCGAGCAGCCAGATTGACGCATTGCACTGCGGATCTAGGTCAGCGAGAAGCACCTTCTTGGCGTACTCTTGTGCGAGACACGAGCCGAAATTTGCGGCAAGGGTCGTCTTACCCACCCCACCTTTGAAGTTGATTATGCTGATAATCTTTCCCGGCATGAAAGCCTCCAGGGAAAGCGGAGTTTTGAGGGACAGATTTCGCAACCATCGAGAAAGCTGGGCAGATTATAAGCCATCGAAAGGTCAATTGTCCAGGCTGCAAAATATTGGACTGTGGGTGAGTCTGAATTTCTTCCTCTGTCACTACATCGTCCTTGGCCAACAGCGCGTTGTACAGAAGTTTTTTGGTATCGCAGAAACTCATGGGAGATGAGGACACGGACAAAGGAGCGGTTCAAGCGTCAAGCGATCCTGTTTCTGCCATGAAACATCTGAAACATAAATAAGTCTTAAATAATAAAGGTTATTGAAGTGCCGAAAATGATTGACAGGCTAAAAAAAGCCACTTATCATTATGGCCATTCAATTCGGTGGCTTTTAGTAAGGAAGGCTAGGGGGCACTGCCAAGTCGGTAAGAAATGACCCAACGCCGATGTGAGGAAGAAAGATGAGCCTATCCAGCAATCTCTTGGAACCATATGCCACCAAGTTCGCAGACATCCTCCGAAGAATCGACGGTGAACTCGCAGATATCAACAGGCAGCTTGAGACCAAAGAGCTAGAAAGTGCTGTAGAAAAAGAATTAACTGCGTTGTTGGACAAGTACACTGACTTAATTGAAAGCCAAGAAAAGCCGGATGAGACGAGGGAGGAGATTAAGACCAAAATGATGGCGAAGTTTGGCCCGCATCTCATCGATAAAAGAACAGTATTGCTGAAAGAAGCAAAGGACAGATTACTCCGATTGAAAGCCGATGTTCAGTCGATTGCTCCTTCGTCAAGTTTCAGGCAGACTGCCCAGCCGGAGACTCCGTCCGTTTGCGTTTGCTGATGCAATTTATTACTGGTTTTCCGAAGAGGCGAGGGGGATGGCGTTCCCGGCACTGCAGACTGCCCGTTGGAATGTTATTGCCATCGTTGGATGGGTGGTGGCAGTTTCTTTGGTGTTATTTGCAGTAGTCTTATGGTTTTGCTGCCCATCACTGCTCGTTTCCTTAGATCGTCTTTTCCATAACATCCAGCATTTTTTCGATGTGCTGGCGTCCCTATCGTTTGGCCGTTGGTCGATAAACTTTGCCGGTTCATTCGTAGCGGCCTTCATCTCTTTTCCTCTCTTCCAATTCTTCAATCTGAAAAAGGAATCCCTAAGAAAGGATAATATAGACTTATTATCGATGCTCTTGAGATTCAAGGAAGCTAAGAAGGGCGTTAGATATGACCTCTTCTGTTTTACTCTGCGCTATGCTGCTGCTGCCGGTTTGCTGGCTGCGGCAGCGATTCATATGCATAGTGGAGGTTTGAAGCTGGACTTGGCTATTTTTCTGGGTTTCATTGGCCCGTTTATAATGAGGGAGAAACTGGTGGGGCAATTTGAACTCAGTGCGGAGACTAACGTCGCTAAAGCCCTCACCAATTTCGTTGATGATTCTGAGAGCCAGATGGAGATAATCAAACAAATAGGACAGGCTCCATCCATAGAAAAGGGCGAAGAGAGAAGCATAGCCAAAGCGATGCAGGAAGAGATAAAGGAAATCAAAGAAAAGTCAGCCCGTAAGGACGACGACACGAAGGGGCAGGAACCATGACGGATGAAGCGTTCGAAAGCAGGATCGCACAAAGGAATGAGTCCGATATTCAAGCTGAGAAGGAGCGAGATCTTTTCAAACGGCGCCGTTATGTTGAGGAAAAGCTTAATAGTTTCGATAGACAGCTGAAGAAAATAATTGAACTGAAAGGAGAAGGTGGTGACGAACTAAAGTCGTCCCTTCATTCTATAGAACTCGCATTGGACGACATTGGAGCCACCAATAAGCATATCGCTGATAATTACCGAACAACACTTCAAAGCGCAATTGAACGTTGCCTTCCAGATTTCGTCGCGCTTCCCGGTCACATCAGGAATGACCTTAGAAAAAGCAGTTATCATAGTGCAAGAAGAACTCTTAGTCATTTCCTCTTTGATCGTTACTTGGGAAAATGTAAAAGAGGAGAATGTCCTTCCTTTAAGGGAAAAGAAGTATTGGTAAAGTTTCTTGCTTCAATTTCTCTGGAAGGGCACACTTTGCGGATGGCTCGGTTTTACCATGCGTGTGGATGTCTTGACGCAGATGCCAACTATTACGGCGCAAGAAATGACGTACACACGGTATTGGATTGCGAAACATCGCTTCCAGATGATAGTCCATTGATTAGGCTTCTAGACCTTGACTCCGAGCAGGTCATGGGCAAAAACTGGCATGCCGCAAGAAAGCGCAAAGCATACTTGATTTTCTTGATGGAAGGCCAGCAACATGGTGGTCACGAGAGACACTATCGTACTGCGGATTCGTTTATACGCAAGTTGCATCGCCTGGCCGTCTCAACTACGGAGGCCAAGAAGTTATTGGATACCTGTTATTACATGGCAAATCCGCTTGACCTCTATCGTTTCTGCGAGATCAGGAGAAAATCTCAACATAATCTCAAAGCACTAAGTCCCAATTGTGTTGTACAATGATGTCAAGCCCAACCATTTCCTGCCTCAGGCTATCAACCTCGCAATTTCTTCCTGTGTTCACAGATGGTCTATATTCCGGCTTCCATCGCGGGTGCACCTCGCAAAATGCGATGAATCCAGGCGAAGTTGTAATACATGAAGTGCAGGGGCTGCGCGGTTCGGCATGGTGTATTACATCGGATAGCATTTCCTGTGGTGGGCAGGGCCCCCACCCTCCACAGGTGGTTTGTATGCAACGTATATGCAATCAGAAAATCACTCTCATAACAGACTAGAATCAGGCTATATTTTGGAACGTACCGGGGGTTCGAATCCCTCTCCTTCCACCACTAACACCCCGACATTATTCGGAGCATATCCCGAGCCTGGTTTGATGGTGCCACTTCGG
This sequence comes from Desulfomonile tiedjei, assembly GCA_016212925.1. Lineage (NCBI taxonomy): Bacteria > Pseudomonadati > Thermodesulfobacteriota > Desulfomonilia > Desulfomonilales > Desulfomonilaceae > Desulfomonile > Desulfomonile tiedjei. The sequence continues at coordinate 99,016 of JACRDF010000040.1, read as the reverse complement.
GCTGGTCCGGCAGTGGCACTCGCTACAATGAAATCGCCTGAAATAGCCGTATTGCCGAAAACCATCTTTTCATAGCTAATCGGACATTATTTTGGGCAATCGGTTTGAAGCCGCTCGGCAGCTTGCCCATAACCAACGCCGCCACGATTGCGTACATGAAGAATTTTCCGAAGACTCTGCTTACGTCAGGTACGGGTTATACTGCCGGCGCTGTCCCCCTGGTGGCCGAGAGGACCCTACGCAAACGCGGCTTCAATCAACAGCGAGCCGTCTGTTTACGAACTCAGCCAGGTCCATTACTTCGAGATCATCCTGCAAGGCCTCCGCCTTGACCGCGTCGTCGAGCATCCTCGAGCATCCCGGACAAGCCACGGCCAAGACCTGAGCGCCCGTCGCGGCAGCTTCCCGGGCTCGTACTCGTGCCGGACTGTCAGGACCTCCACCCAACATTTCAGTAAACAGGTTGCCGCCTCCTCCACCGCAGCAGAGGGCATCTTTTTCGGCCCGGTCCATTTCTTTCAACTGCACGCCGGGGACTGCCGCCAGAATCTTTCTGGGGGCTCTGTATTCCTTGTTGTGTCTTCCCAGGTAACAGGGGTCGTGGAGAGTGACTCTTATCGGGCTTTCAGATTTCTTGAACCGCGCCTTTTTGATCAATGGCGCCAGGAGTTGGCTATAGTGGCACACGTCAAAATTGCCGCCAAGTTCCGGGTATTCGTTCCTGAAGGCATGATAGGCATGCGGAGAAAGGGTGACGATCTTCTGGACCCCCAGATCTTGATACTTGCGGATGTTCTTTTGCGCGATGTGGTCAAACAACCCCATTTCTCCCATGGCTTTGACATCATTGCCGTCGCAAAACTCTTCAGCGCCTAATATCCCGAATGATATCCCCATGTTTTTCAAGAGGCCGGCAACGGACCGAGCCATGCGTTGGCCGCGTTCGTCGAAAGACCCGACGCACCCGACATAGAACAAATACTCGTGCCGTGAATACGGCTCCAGGCCAAGACCGTCGGCCCATTTTCCACGGTCGGCCTCGGGCATCTTGTAAGGATTGCCGTACAAATGGATGCTCTTGAAGTAGTCTCTGACAGCCGGAGGCACAGCCCCTGTCGCAACAAGTTCTTCTCGACCTGCGATAAAAGCGTTCAAGATGTCGTCTTTGAATTTGGGAAACACACACTGTTCAACACAGTTTGCGCACGTAGCACACGAATAGAGGATTTCGGCAAATCGCGGACTAGTCTTGATTTCTCCGTCCAGCCACGCGCGCAGGAGCCACATACGTCCTCCCGGCGAATAGGTCTCGAAGCGGAAGTTCAAGTAGGATGGACAGTTCAGGTCCGCGTAACTGCTCGGTAATTTGCAATATCCGCACCGAAAGCATCTGTGGAGAATTTCAGAGTGTTCCATCAGTCCGCCTCCCAGTTGCCGGGGTTCATGATTCCATTGGGATCCAGGATTCCTCGAATGCGGTTCATGAGTTCAAAGGTGTGCTTGTCCATCCTCTTGATGATATGTTTCTGGGCTGGAGCTTCCGCTTTCCAAGGAATTCCTCCCATATCGAGTGCAGCTCGGTTCGTTTCTTCCAGGGCCGTCTGGGCTCGCTTTACATCCGCGGCGTCAGCTCGGTTGAAAGGATAAGCATAAAAGAACATCATGCAGTGACCCATGCCCAAAATCCTGGCGCCCGTGGAATACGTTGTTCCACATCGTGCGGCGATGTCCAGGCCCGCTTGATGGGCTTTCGGAAAAAGCTCAACAGGCATGATAGCCCCAACATACTCGAATCCCCCTCCTTTTCTGACGTCCGCGAAGCGGGTAAGTTGAGACGCCGGCGCTTCAAGAAAGGGCTTCTTCATCGGCGGCGGAAGCATCATGAAGCCTCCGGTCTTCGCGTCCATATATTTCTTAAGGGGAGAGCGAAGAAGGTTCTTCTTCCAGGCGAGTTCATCTTTACTATCCGCAGAGTAGTTGATGTTCACATGAATAAAACCTTCAGCCCAGTCCGGCTTGGGCGCCATCCAAGCGGTCACGTCCTCGGCAAGGCCCACGCCTGTAATCCGATGGATTATATCCGGGGCCAGTTCAGCATCTTCGACCACAAAAATAGCAACATCATTCAAAGCTCGGTTGGGAAAGAGCTTTATTGCAAGTTTGGTCGCAATCCCCGTTGTCCCTGCCCAACCCAGGAACAGCCCAGCCAGGTCCGGGAGTGGAGCTCGCGAAAACCAGTAAGGGCTCGTGGAGCACGAGCCTACCCGGACAATTTCTCCCGTGGGTAGGACGGCTTCAATTCCGTTGAGCATTTCCGAGTGAAAACCGGCCGCGTGGGACAGATGCCCCGAGCCGTGAATGAGCACGTTTCCGCCAACGGTGGCAATGGGCGGTGCGTCCGGCACAGAATGCTTGAGGCTCGGATGATGTTTCTTCAAGTATGCCTGGAGCATGCCCTGAGATGTTCCGGCCTCGACGATTGCGTACCGACTCTTCTCGTTGACCTCAAGGACGTGGTTCATCCTTTTCATGTCAACGACGATCCCGCCCTTCAAAGGCCGGGAAAGGCCCGAAAGAACAAGACCTCCGCCCATTGGCACGACTGGAATTTTCTTGCGGTTGGCCAGGAGCATTAGCTCCCGAACCTCTTCCGTGCTAGCCGGCATGACCGCGAAATCCGGTTCGGACGGCTCCATTGTCCCAGGGTCTCTGGAATAGATGAACTTCTCTTCAGGCTGATTTGAAACGTACCGTTCCCCTACGATTGCCACGAGTTCTTTGTAGATCTCTTCCATCAGAACACCCCTGTCCATTTTTCACCAAGGGCCGCGCGGCATAGGTCGCTCATGAGTATGGGCATCAGCCCACGTTCCGCGACGGTCTGACCCATCGTGAAAAAGCAAGCAGGACAGTTGAACACACAAATATTTGCTCCGGCAGCCAACATGTCGTCGATATTTCTTTTGACCAGATCATCGGCCAGTTCCTCCCGCTGTTGAAGCCTGAGCACTCCTCCGCAGCAGAGAGCGTTCTCCCGGTCGTATTCACGTTCGACCCTCTCAACACCGACACGCTTGAAAATCTCGTCCACCCAGTGCTGAGTCTCCGGGACAAGCCTGTTGGAACATGGCCTCTGATAAGCGGCCTTCATGGCCAGAGGCCGGATCTGGTCCTTTAACTCGTCCAGCCTCTTTGTAAGAAACTCGAACAGATGAATCGATTTGAACGGCACGTCAATGCCGAATGCAGGCGCGAGTTGCGTGTATGTGCCGTAGCACTCGTCGTGATAGCAGATCAATTCATTGGTGTCGCTGTCTTTCAGATAATATTGCCAGATGTTGGCGATCATTTGAGGCAGGCGCTCTCGAATAGTCGAGTTCTTGGCAAAATGCAGCCACATTATGTTGCAGAAGATGTCGCTGCCGACCATTGTGGAGACACCATCGAAAAGCTTCCCTTGGATGCATCCCTTGAGCATGGGAAAGTAGCACATGTTCAAAACCGGAGCGTGAACCTTCTCCGGTACTATTCTCCCCTTCGGAGCCATCATTTTGATCTGTTGCTTGGTCAACGGGATGGGAACCGGCCAAGCTCCGGATTGCTCTTGACGGTCCACGAGCAGGTAGAAAGGATGATTGCCGTGGGGGCAGTATTCCTCACATGCATAACAGGTTATGCAGTCCCTGAGGACCCTGCTGTCCTCGCCTCGAATCAGCCGCAGCCTCTCTTCCTTGGCCGATTTCAAATCGAGCGCCATGTACCGGCACTTCGTCAGACAGTCCACGGTTTCGCACTTCTCGCAAACAGCCTCATCGTATTTCAGTTCATACAAGGCGCTGCCTCCCCTTCTGCGAATCATCTTCAATTACGAAGTAATGCGCGGAAGAAACTGGTTCATCGTTTGGGTCCCACAATTGACTTCCATGTCCTTTACATGGCCATCATGCAAATTAATGTCATTGCGAGGAGCGGAGCGACGAAGCAATCTCCGGCGCCTCTGCTACCCACTGAGATTGCTTCGCTCCGCTCGCAATGACATAGCCGATCCCTCTCCGCTTGGATGGCCGGTTATCTTGGGTCATTCACGGGACAAGGCACGTTCCATTGTTTTTCCAGTTTTCGTACCGGACCATTGAAGCCAACAATCTGACGCCTCTTTCCAGGCTCGGCACTGCCAGGGCTCGGCCATGTTGCTCTACCCTCCTCGCCGCGTCCTCACGCTGTGGCCCGTAGGTCCAGACTACAACCGGCTTGGCGAACTTATCGGACAATTGCTGGATCACCTCTTCGGCGCCCAGATGCTTCTGTTCCGCATCGCCAAGTGCAAGCGCAAAGCAGAGCACCCCGTCAACGCCGGGATCGGCCAAGGCGTCTCGTAGGGCTGTGGTATAGGCCTTGCGCATCCCATGTTTCATCACTGCGGGCCAGATGTCTATCGGATTTGTAAGCCCCATCCAATCAGGTGATAAGCTCTGAATGGCGTCAATGGTCCCCTTGGACAGCTTTGCCGATTCAAGGCCGTGTCTTTCCATGGAGTCCAGGAGGATAATTCCACCCGCGCCGGTCAGGGTGACCACGGCTATTCTGGGGCCTTTTATTGGAGGGAGCCGAAGGAAACCTCGAACTAGGTCCAACTGGTCTTGAGTCTCATCAATCCGAATCACTCCGGCCTTTTGGAAAGCGGCAGCAACTACTCTGTCATCAGCCGCCAGCGAACCACTGTGCGAAGCAGCCGCCCTGGCCCCTTCTTGAGACCTCCCCGTCTTCAAGGCCACTATGGGAATTCGGCGTCCGATTCTTTCGGCAACTTCGAGGAAACGTTTCCCATCAGGAATTTCCTCGGCATGCAGCGCAATGACCTTTATTCGCTGCTCTTCTCCCAGCCATTCGAGAGCGTCAACGATGTTCAAATCGCACGCGTTTCCAACGTCTATTCCGATGCCCATACCGCTGACAAGATGATTCACACCCACAAAGAAAACCCCGGACTGGCAGACGAGTCCGACAGGCACCTCTTCCCGAGGCAGCGGCATGAAAGAGGAATTGAATCCGTTGAATGCGTTCGAGACCCCGAGTGTATTCGGCCCTAGAATGCGCATCTCGAACTTCCCGGCAGCCGCAAGCATTTCTCTCTGCAATTCCTCTCCCCGCTCATCAGCTTCAGCAAAACCTTGATTGGTGACAATCACAGCTCTGATGCCCTTCGCGCCACATTGTCTCACGATGCCCGGAATGGTTTCTCTCGGGGTGGAAATTACTGCCAGATCCACTTCATCATTCAAGCGGGAAACATTTGATAGAACGGAAATGCCTGCTATTTCTTTTGCGTGCGGATGAACAATACTGATCCGTCCCTGGTAACCCCAGTTCCTGAGATTATCTACAGGATTCAAAGCGCCCGGACCGCTTTTGCGCGGAACACCAACAAAGACCACAGACCGAGGAGACAGAAAAAGTGATTTGATGGGGCGTTTTTCCAACATGTTTCAAAACCTGCAAGTTTCGGGGAGATTTTCCGGGGAGGACGTTTTTGCAAAAACGCCCTCCCCGGACCCCTCCCCAAAAACTCCCATATATTGCACCATTGTCGACAGGGCCGCCAATGGTGTGGTGCACGCAGGCCCGATGCCTCTTTTCACGCCACGAGGCTTCTATACCAACTCTCACGGCGAAGATCATCACAACGAATCATGAAAACGCCAGTAGCGCCGGCATCTTGCCGGTAGCTATCCGTGCGTTTTCATAAAGAGCCAACGTAGGGCGGGCTATAAGCCGCCACTACGCGGACTGACAGTCGTTTTTTTCGCGCTAGGGACCTTAAGCCAAATCCCGCCTGGAACGCAGGTACAGCCGAATGTAGGGGCAGGCCCCCGCGCCTGCCCTGGCCGAGGTCATGCCAACAGCCTAGGGCGGACGCGGGGGTCCGCCCCTACGAAGCCCGCGCGTTCCGTCGCGACGCCAACGGTGTCCTTCACAATGTTTCCTTCCCGTTACGGGGTTCTTGAAACTATTCCAAGATCCAAACTGAATGGAAAGCCACCGTGCAGTTTCCCTTCTGCACAATATCAGATGGTTGGCTCAAGGAATATTGATTTCTTTGTGTATCCGTTTAGTCATGGGCGGGCTGTGCCGGAAATGCACAAGAACCTCACCGCAGAGCGCGCAGGGATGTAGGGGCACGGCGTGCCGTGCCCGTGCAAAGCCATCCGCTCCATCTCTGTGGTTCACAATAAGGAAAAAATGGAGTTGCCTTCGCCGTTGCAGTCCATTATATAGTCTGTAAGCCCCTAGAATCTGTGGACGCCTTACCCGATTCTCGATTCGAGGAGGAAACTGGGTATGGTGACTCCCGATTTCCCTTGTCCATGGAGGACACAATGGACGATGAGTGGCAGAAAACCTTTCGCGGCCGTAGGCGTCGCTTCGAGGCGCGGCGGCCACCCCGCGAGGATGAAATTGCGGTCGCCATAAAGATCCGTGTTAAGATGGGTTGTTTCCATCGAGAGCATTCTCCGAACGCGTACCGCATTATCGACGCGAGTCTCAGGAAGTTATCCGGCACCTCCGAGGAAATGGCTTTTGAAGAACACGAAAGCGGCCCAGAACTCTTAGTCTATTTGGCCGTGGTTACTGCTGGCATAACTCTGGCCAAAAGCGTTGTGGACCTCGTCACTACTATCATTAGGGCGAGAGCAGAGGGGATAAAGACTGGAGATACACGATCCGCTCCATTGGAGTTGATTGTTCGCCGCGTTGACCGTGAAGGCGAATTCAGTGAAGAAGTGGTCCTTCGCGTGGGTCATACGGATCATATGGACGAGGAACTTATCGAACAGAGCCTCAGTGAGGCGCTTGGGCGACTCGCCAAGAAGGATCATGCCGGGAACAGGTAGGAGCTTCGGGAATATGCGGACACAGTGCTGGATTTCCGATCCGATGCGCGGATTGGGTATGGTGTTTTCCCGGAATTCGATTGGGCCTGATCATGAAAGGCAGGAAGGTTATCAATGGACAGTTGGTGGCAATTAGGAGAGAGGGCAGGCAATTCCGGCGGAACATTGAACGTGGACAACATCACTTGCCCCTTCTGCATGGAGAGAGGTAATTTCACCCAGGTCTTTCACGCGGAGAAGAAGAAGCCCAATTCCTACAAAAGACTAAATTTTGACACCATTGAGTGCGGAAACTGCAAAGGCTATGTAATGGTTTTGTGGTCGGCTACGCAGCACTCGCTTGATCATGCTTACCACGAATACCGGGTTCTTCCTTGGCCGTTGAAACTGGAAAGGTATCCTGAACACTGGCCAGAACAAATTGGACGCTATTGGTTACAAGCGAAGCGGAACGTTCGTGACGAAAACTGGGACGCCGCCTCTGTGATGGCGCGGAGTGCTCTTCAGCTGGCACTTAGGGATTGCAAGGCGCAGGGCAAGAACCTGAAGCAAGAAATTGATGATTTAGCCGCGAAAGGGATTTTGCCCCCCATCATGAAAGATTGGTCTGATCACGTGCGGGATCTTGGCAACGATGCTGCCCATCCGGGACCCTCACAAGGCCCCGCCGATCCAGAAGATGTGCGCGACATCGTTAAATTTCTCGACTTCTTACTCGAGTATTTGTACTCGCTTCCCCATCGAATCAAGCAGTACAGAGAGCGCGCAAAGGAATAATAAACCCCTCTCCTGGGGCAGCATTCCCGGAATTCGCGGTACACATCCGCAATTGCTGACCAGAAATGGCCTTGATGCCTGGGAGGGTTATTGGACAGCCTGCGGGGGTAATTGTTGCAGGCCGACCGCATCACATTACCCGGCGAGGCAATCCGCGGCAGCGGGCCTTCTTCTGTTTGACACCGACGCGTTAGTCGGCGAAATTGAGAAAGCGCCTAGATGGAAGCTGGGAACAGGAAAGGTAGGGCACCCACAACGCGCGGATGGATCGCGGCGGCGGCATTCAGCATTCCTGAGTAGATTGAGATGAGATATACTGTCGAACTGAAGCCTAAGGCTGAGAAGGACCTGAAGGCTATGCCAAAGGACGAGTCTCGCGGTATGTACGACCCCTTGTTAGCTCTTGAGAGCGGGCTGCTGGGCGACGTCAAGAAACTGACGGATCATTGGCCGGAATACCGGCTGCGGATAGGCAATTGGCGGGCTCTCTTCGATATAGAAGGAGACAAAATAGTTGTTTGTCGTATTCGCCATCGTAGGGAAGCCCACAGATAGAAGGAGCTATGCTGTTGCATCCACAAATAATCGAAAAGGAAGGGAAAAAGGAATTTGTCGTTCTGCCTTACGAAGAGTTTCTGAAAATCCAGGAGACTTTGGAGGACTTTGAGGACCTTCGTGAATTGAGAAGGGAACGAGAAGAATCGATAGACAAGCCCTCCAGAAGTCTTAGAGAAATCGGGAAGGAACTCGGTTTTGAGCCGGAATAGTTCAGTTCTGCTCCTGACCCATCATCAGCGAACGCACCGAAGCAATCCCCGGCAGCGGGCCTTCTTCTGCTTGACTGAGGACTCGCTGCTGACCGCTTTCATTCAGTTTACGACCGCGGACAGTAGATCTATTGCCCTGAAGGGGCAGACCATGAGTAGTCCAGCGGGACGCGGGATGTAAACCCGTGGAGCAAGGAGAATCCCTTAACCATGAACCGGAGACCCTGAAGGGGTCGCCCCAGTTCCCTCAACGAATTATTGCATTTTCGGGAGACCCCTCCAGGGTCTTCAGAGCCTCCGGTTTGCTTTCCGTGGGTTTGCACCCACGGCTACCGTTGGGTTGCACCTTCGGTGCACAGATGCAGTTCCCGCCTGTAAGTGACTGCTTTCTGCTAGTTCTTAGGTGGAGCCTGGGAACCAGTGGGCAAGAAGACGCCTCCCTAAGAAGAGGACGCTCCGGGACCGGCAAGATGCCGGCGCTACTAGGAGGTTGCTTCAGAATTCGTCCCCGCCTTCTCTAACTTGGTATTCCCTGTAAAATCGGAAGAAATAATCCAGACCCGACCATATTGTGAGCACCAAAGCCACGTATAGGAGCACAGTCCCGATCAGGTGGAAATTGATAGGTATGACCAGGTCGTATTCGTAATGAACGATCAACGGGACAACGGCCGAGAATTGAAATACTGCTTTGAGCTTGCCCACCGGGCTGGGTTTGAGCGTAGTATCCCACGCCTTGGTAATCGCCCTCAGCGCACTCACGGCAATTTCCCTCGAAATGATGAGCATTACGATCCAGGCTTCCACTCGCCCCAATGATATGAGCATGATCAGCGCGGAGGTGACCAGAACTTTATCGGCAATGGGATCGAGGAAGCGGCCGAATGAGGATTCCACCTCGAAACGCCGCGCAATGAAGCCGTCAAAGAAATCGGTAAGGGAGGCCAGCAGGAATAGGCACCCCGCGATTGCCGACGGGACCCTGCCGGGAAAAAACAGCAACGCGACGATCGGAGGAACCAGAACCATCCTCCCTAGAGTAAGAAAGTTAGGCAAATGTCTTTTCATTAAATATTAAACCTGCTTCAATCAATTCTCCGCCAGACGAAGAGTGGGATCCTTCTTGAATTTCTTGTAATGCGCGATGACCCTCTTCACATAGTCTATGGTCTCCCTGTATGGCGGGATTCCTGCATATTTCTGAACTGTTCCCGGTCCGGCGTTATATGCCGCCAGGGCCAGGCGAAGGTCTCCGTACGAAGCCAATAGGCCCTTTATGTATTTGACGCCGCCGATGATGTTTTCGCGCGGGTCGAGCGGTTTGTCCACTTTCAAAACCTTGGCCGTCGAGGGCATGAGTTGCATCAGCCCCTGGGCCCCTTTGCGGGAGACAGCCGATGGGTTGCAATTGGATTCCGCGACGATGATCGCCTTGACCAGGCTGGCCTCAATCTGGAATTTCGAGGCGATTTCCGAAACGATTTCATCGAGGCTTTTCGGTTTGCCCTGTATTGCAAACTGTACCATCGGCTGTGAGCCGTCTTCACTCATATGGAACATCCAGCCCGGTCCTGAAGGCCTATTGGTGAATTCCTTCTGCCCGTCCTGGTGAATCCTGATGAATATATCCGAATACGCCTCGTGTGGGCAAACAGCCGTTGCGATAGCCGTGCAAAACCAAATAAGAATTGAAAGCCGAAATGGCATAGTGTTGCTCCGTGCAGGTTGAATCTTGGACCTTGGATCTCATGGCGACTTACCAACTCGACTAATCCGCATTGCAAAAGACACTTTGTCAGGGAGCCTTGCGCTCGCTCAAATGGGCATCCCGTTCTATCGGGGGACCGTGCCACTGCCCGTCTATTTCAGCGACGTGTTTGTCGCAATTTCAATGTGTCTCCACCCTGAATAAGTGGCGGTTCCTATCTGAAGGGTCCGCCGTGCGATTCCGTTTCCCAGGAAAATAGCCCGGTCATTAACCTGTCCACAGGCAAAAGAACCTCCACGGTGGTCCCCTTTCCGGGTTCGGATCGCACGTTTATCGCGCCCCTGTGCTCTTCCACCAGAAGATAGGCTTTGCTCAACCCCATTCCTGCGCCGGTGGTCTTGGAGGTGAAGAAGGGGTTGAATATGTCCGTCAGGTCTTCGTCGCGGATACCCGCGCCCGTATCCGTAAACGCGACGGAAACCGCGGAGTTGATGTTCCGCAGTGTTGCCTTCACTCTCCCCCCGCGAGGCATGGCCTCGTACGCGTTCAGAATCAGATTGAAAAAAACCTCCTCGATGGCAACGGAATCCGCGAGGACATGCGGAAGATTCTCGTCGGCAACCAGGCTAAAAGACACTCTCTCCACCAACCGCGAAGGAAGCTCTCGGACCGCCCTGTCCCTGGCGCTCTCAACCACGGGTAAAAGGTCTGTCTTTTCGTAACGGAAGGTGTAGAACTTGGAGAAGCGGACGTATTCCTCGATATCCGCAACCATCTTCTCCAGGCGGGAAACGTCGTCGAGAATGATACCGGTGTATTGAGCACATTGAGGATCGCCGGTTGTAATCTTGCGCAAGCGGAGGGCAAACCCGCCCAACGATGTCAGGGAGTTCCTCACTTCATGTGCGATCCCTTCCACAACCTTGCCGAGAGCAGCCAGTTTTTCGGATTGTTTAAGCCGCCTTTCAACCTCGTAAAGCCTCGTCAAATCCGCCACAACCGTCACAATTCCGCGAACCTGTCCTTTTTCCTTTATTACCGATGATGACAGGTAGCCGGGAAAGGTCCCCTTATCTTTCTTTCTGAAATGGAATTCACCTTCCAGCTTTCCTTCTCGAATGGTCTCTTTCACAATGTCACGGGAAAGGAGCGTTCTCGCTTGCCCCCGTATGAGGAAATGTATATCCTGGTCCTTCAACTCGTCGCTCGAGTACCCCCACAGGTCCGAGACCGCCCTGTTGGTAAACTGGATTCTCCCTTGCTGATCCGTGGTGATGATTGCTTCGTTGATGATCGTAGCAAGGTGTGCCAGGTACCTTTCAGCGCGGTGGATCTCCTTTTTCAGTCGCACATTTTCATCGGCCGCTTGCCGCCGCTCCAACAATTTCGTGGCTAAGGCCACTACTTCGTCTATCCCGAAAGGCTTGGTCAGGTAGTCATCCGCTCCGAGTTTCATCGCCCTGACCGCGGTCTGCTCCGAGCCTACGCCCGTCATCATGACAACAAGGGTTCGGCGGTCTCTTTCTTTGATGTAACGGAGCATTTCAATGCCATCGATCTTGGGCATGTGAATGTCAACAAAAGCCAGATCCGGGTGCTTCCTGAGAAAGATGCTCCTGCATTCCTCCCCGTCGAAAGCCTGAACAACTTCAAACCCGTTCTCCTCGAACACATCCTTCAGCATGTTGTTCAAGATCTCGGAATCGTCCGCAATGAGTATGGTTGCGTTTTCCACGCTGGTTTTCATGCTACTTTCAGGCCTGTTGATCGATATACTTCTGGCGACATTCCGCGGAACAGAAATGAATCCTCCGCCCCTCGTTCATTACGCTCAGTGCCTCATTAGGTGCTGTGTAGACCCCGCAAACGGGGTCACGCACCATTTCGCTTACTTCGCGACTGAACAATGGGGCCTGATCTCTCGTCTCAACCGACCGATCCTTGAAGGAACGGATCGCCAAGGAGGTAGCCTTGAAAAGCACGTAAATCAACAGCGCGATTAGGATTATTCTCAGAATCATTTCGTGCGCCGCTCCGGCCCACTTGGACAGTCCACGATCGGTTGCGCTTTTTCGGTGTCCTCCCGAGAGAGGAGACCCAACAAGTCACGCACAGTAGAACCCAGTACCGGATGCACAGCCTCGGGTGCGATCTCGGCCAACGGCGCCAGCACAAAGGCCCTGCGGTGCATCCGCGGATGGGGTACCTCCAACGATCCTTCCTTCACTTGCTTGTTCGCGTACAGAAGCAGGTCCAAGTCGATCACGCGCGACAAATCACTGCGATGTCCGCGTGATTTCCCCAGCCGTAACTCAACGTCTCTGATGGCCGACATCAAGTCCGCCGGCGCCAGGTCAGTCTCGACAGCTATAGCTGCATTCAGGAAATTCTGGCCGCCGTCCGTGAGACCCTCAGGTTCAGTCTCGTAAAGGCGCGAATGTCCCCTGACCGTTGTCGCGGGCATCAAATTGAGCGCTTCGAGCGCTGCGTCAAACTTGGCTCTTCTGTCGCCCAAGTTGGCCCCGAATCCGATGTACGCCATTTGACCCATCTCTACACTCAGAAAACCTTGTTGATCAAGGAACCTATGCCTTCGATTCTGACCTCCACCTTGTCCCCATCTTTCATGGGCCCTATCCCCGAGGTGGTGCCGGTGGCGATAACATCGCCCGGCAGCAGCGTCATGATCCCCGATATGAATTCCACCAACCGGAAAGGGTTGAATATGAGGTTGGAAGTCCTGGACGCCTGTTTGCGATCGCCGTTCAGGAACAACTCTATCTTCAAATCCGACGGATCGATTTCCGTTTCTATCCAAGGGCCTATGGGACAGAAGGTGTCGAAACCTTTAGCCCGGGTCCATTGTCCGTCCTTGCCTTGCAGGTCTCGCGCGGTCACGTCATTGAGGCATGTATAGCCTCTTATGTAGTTCCGGGCTTGCTCCAGGGTTACATTCCTGGCTGTCTTGTCTATCACGATGGCCAGCTCGGCTTCGTAGTCCACCCTCTTGCTCTGAGGAGGCAAAATGATCCCGTCCCCGTTACCGATCACACTTGAGGCAGGTTTCAAGAAGAGGAGCGGCTCTTCAGGTAGGGGCAAATTCACCTCTTCCGCATGATCCCTGTAATTGAGTCCAACTGCAACTATCTTGGTAGGTTGGCATGGAGCGAGCAATTGCACTTTGCCGATTTGGTGCGCCCACGCTGAAGTGTCAGTTGCGAGGGGCACGAGCGTGTCACCCTCCACCTTCCCATCGAGAACCCGATCGTCAATTTTGAATCTGGCAATCTTCATTTCTTTTCCTTTAATCCAAGAACGTCCATCATGTCATACAGACCGTTCGGTTGAGAAACCAACCACAGAGCCGCCCGAATCGCTCCTTTGGCAAAAGCACCGCGAGTGTGCGCCCTGTGGACAAGCTCGATGCGCTCACCGTTGGTGACGAACATCACCGTATGGTCCCCAACAATATCGCCGCCCCTCACTGCCATTACGCCGATCTCGGAGGCCTTGCGTTCACCGACAAGGCCGTGGCGCCCGTACACACCCGCGGTTTGCAGGTCTCTTCCAAGGGCCTCGGAGATCACTTCCGCGAGCTTGTTTGCTGTGCCGCTCGGGGCATCCTTCTTCATCCTGTGATGCGCCTCAATGATTTCTACATCGTAGTCGCCGCCCAAGGTCTGCGCCACGCTACCGGCCAGGCTGAACAGGAGATTTACCCCCATGCTCATATTCGGAGCGACCAAGCATCTTGTGCGAGGTCCTACTTCCTCAATCTCTTTGCGTTGCTCGACAGAGAACCCGGTGGTGCCGACAACGATGGCTTTACCCATTTCCGCGGCTGTCTTGATGTGTTCGACCGAGGCACCGGGAAAAGAGAAGTCTATCAAGACATCACAATTCTCCAGCACGTCTTGGACGTCGCTGGTAATGGGCACCCCTATTTTGCCTAAGCCCGCATTTTCTCCCGCGTCCTTTCCCAGAGCCTGATTCTGAGCCGAGTCCAAAGCGCCGACGATTTCCATTTCGGGATGGTCATGCGCCAGAGCAAGAATTCTTTTTCCCATGCGCCCTGCGGCGCCGCTGACAGCTACTTTCATATCAAACCCCCTCTCAAAGGATTCCGTATTTCTCCAGGACCGTCCTCAGCTTGGCCATGTTGGCCTCTGAGGGTGAGCATAACGGGAGTCTGAATTCCGGTTCTAGTTTACCCATGAGACCGAGCGCGGCCTTGACCGGAATCGGGTTGGTCTCAAGGAACATGGCCTGGCAAAGCTCATATATATCAAAGTGCATGGATCGCGCCTTTTCCACTTCACCGTTGAGCATGGCCGCCACCAGCTTTGACATTCTGTCAGGGACGATGTTGGTCACCACCGAGATGACACCCTTTCCGCCCAGCGCCATCAGGGGAAACGTCATCTGGTCATCGCCCGAGAGCACGTCGAAATCCGGGCCGCAAAGCCTGAGGACCTCGCTCATCTGGAGTATCGAACCGGACGCCTCTTTCACCCCGACGATATTAGGGACCCGCGACAGCCTCTGGACGGTGGAATTCTCAATGTTGACACCTGTCCGGCCCTGAATGTTGTACAGCACGATAGGGAGGTCTACGGTCTCGGCCACAGTCTTGAAGTGCTGGTACAGTCCTTCCTGGGTCGGCTTGTTGTAGTAAGGAGAGACAAGTAGGGCCCCATCAGCGCCTACGGCCTTTGCATGCTTTGTGAGGCTGATCGCTTCTTCCGTACTGTTGGAACCCGTTCCAGCGATCACCTTGACCTGACCTGCCACTTCCTTGACAGTGATTTCCACAACGCGATTGTGCTCTTCGTGGCTCAGGGTTGGTGACTCGCCAGTGGTCCCGCAGGGAACCAGTCCGCTGATTCCCCCGTCAATACCGAAGCGGATCAATCCCTTGAGCGCGCCCTCGTCCACTTGACCGTTTCGGAAAGGCGTCACTATTGCAGTAAGGGCTCCTGATAACATCGTCTCCTCCATCACTTTAGTTAGAGCATTTCGGGCGGTATCCGCTCCCCCCGTATAAGATCCTCGTAAGTTTCGCGGCTGCGGATAATGTGGTACCGGGAACCATCCACGAGGACTTCCGCTGCTCTGGGCCGAGAATTGTAGTTCGAGGACATTGAAAAACCATACGCACCTGCGCTCATGATCGCAATCAGCTCGCCCGATTCCACGGGCTCCATCTCACGGGACTGGGCCAAGAAATCTCCGGATTCGCATATCGGGCCCACAACGTCTGCGATTATCCTGGCCTCTGAGATCTCTTTATTCTTCCCCGGGATCACCTTCCACACTGAATGATGTGCTTTGTAAAGGCTGGGCCGGATCAAATCGTTCATCGCCGCGTCCACAATTACGAAGCTTTTTTCTGGTCCATGCTTCTCGTAAAGCACTCTGGCGCCCAAAATGCCGGCATTGCCTACCAGGAGGCGGCCCGGTTCCAGAATGAGTGTAACGTTGAGGTCGGCCACGCGATCCACGATCGCTTTTCCGTAAGCTGCCGGCAGAGGTGGGTTTTCCTCGTCATACGGGATGCCCAAGCCCCCGCCTAAATCCAGATATCTTATGTTGAAGCCCTCCGACCGGAGGGTCTCGATCAGATCTTGAAGCAGGTCAACTGCTTCGAGAAACGGGGAAAGCTCGGTGAGTTGGCTGCCGATATGGCAATCGACTCCGACGGGTTCCACCCCTTTCATCTTTCGCGCTTTGCGATACAGTTCGACAGAACGCTCCGAGTCGATTCCGAATTTGTTTCTTTTCAGCCCCGTGGATATGTACGGATGGGTCTGAGGATCGACGTCGGGATTCACCCGTAACGCTATTGCCGCTCGTTTGCCGAGGGCCTGCGCTCGCTGGTCAAGGAGATCCAATTCGGCTTCGGACTCCACATTGAACATCAGGATTCCCGCGGCCAGCGCTTCATCCATTTCGGAAGCTTTTTTCCCGACTCCGGAGTAGACGATTTTTGATGCGTCTATTCCGGCCGTTAGAGCGCGGTATAGCTCACCGCCGGAAACAATGTCCACCCCTCCTCCCAGATTCCCGAAGAGCCTCAAAACTGCCAGATTGGAGCAGGCTTTCATCGAATAGCAGATCAAATGATCGACGGAGGCAAAGGGTTCCTCAAAGACCCTGTAGTGTCGTTCCAGGGTTTCCCTGCTGTAAACGAAGACAGGTGTTCCTACCTCATCGCAGATACGCTGCACGGGAACATTCTCGCAATAAAGCTCACCATCTATGTAGTTGAAAAAATGCATCTAATTTCCTGATCAGGGGATAAATTTGACCTCTTCCGAGCCAGCGCGTTTGGACTCGTACTCTGGTTTATCCTTGGGAAACGCTGTCACGCCATAACGATACGTCCTTCCTCTGAGCACTTTCGAGTCGAAGTACTTTGGGTTGACGAGGGGCTGGGCGTTGATCTTTTCAAACATCTTTCCTGTTTCCGACCGATAAACGTTGTATCGGGTTTCCTCTTTTTCTATCTTCACAGGGTCCCAATAGAGGCT
The DNA here is from genome assembly GCA_016212925.1 of Desulfomonile tiedjei. Classification (NCBI taxonomy): domain Bacteria; kingdom Pseudomonadati; phylum Thermodesulfobacteriota; class Desulfomonilia; order Desulfomonilales; family Desulfomonilaceae; genus Desulfomonile; species Desulfomonile tiedjei. The sequence goes on along the minus strand of JACRDF010000040.1, from coordinate 82,341 downwards.
TATACCGCGACGTGTAGCAGTCCTATTCACGTTTTCCGGCGGCTGGAATTGCACGGCCGGCATTAGCGCTTTGACCGTAGACGATGGCGAGGACTCCAGCGAGATCCCTCTGTTCATTTTGAAAGACCGCACCTGGTAAAAATAACGCTTTTCCTTCTCAGCTTCCCGGTCCAGAAAGGACGTGTCCCTGGATTGAGCGCCGCCAATGTACTTCATCTCTTCGGGGTCGTCTGTTGCTCCCCTGTACACGCGGTATCCACTGATTCCCTCCGCTCGTGCGGGAACGTCCCATTCCAGCATGATGCCTTTGGGCTCGGGGCCTGCCCTCAATTGCTCAGGCGCGGGTGGAGGTTCGCCGTAGTCTACGGTCACGATCTGGCTCACCCGTCCTTCTCTGGCCCTTAGATTGTAAGGCGAGAGCCAATAAGAGTAAACATTTCCGGGTGAGACATCCTTGTCGGCATAGGTTACTTCCCCAGCACTGATCACGGCGTTGGAAGGATTCTGAAAATCCACGTTAGCGTGGAGGCTTTTCTTTTCTTCGCAGTTGTCGCACTCCTCTCCCAGAGGTTGGGCAAAACGGTAAATCTTGAACCCCGAGAGGTCACGTAAGGCAGAGCCATCTACGTTCGAAGGAGGCACGCTCCATTTGAGCACTATTCGGTCAGCGTACGCTTGGGCGTCTACTAGACCGATGTCACCGGGAATGCTGGCAGTGGCAGGACGCGGACTCGTCTTGTAACCGCAACCGACGAGAAAGCACGAGACTATGACAACCCACACTCCAGCACGCGCTTTTCTCAAGCCTTCCTCTCGCCCTCTCTGGTTTTACGCTTTGCCTTCTTAACACGGCCGGCCTTTTGTAGCTCCTGCAGGAACGATCCGGCCGCCCGGATCTGATCCAGCACTCTCTTCCTGGCGGTGCCCCCTTCGTGGCTTCGTGCCTCTACCATCTCTCCGGGGCTCGGCAACGTCCCCGCCTTTTTCTTTCCTCGCGGGCCGGAGCGTTCACGAATCATGGCGCCCACTCTCGAATGTGCATCCCTGAAAGCCATGCCATCCCTGACAAGCTTGTCGGCAAGATCAGTGGCCGCTAGCGATGGGTCCGATGCGGCCTCGATCATTCGGTCGCCGCGAAATTCGATACCGGGAATCAGCGAGCCCATTATCCTGAGGGAACCTTGCAGAGTGTCAACCGCGTCGAAAACAGGCTCTTTGTCCTCCTGCAAATCCTTGTTGTACGTCAGCGGCAATGCCTTCAAGGTTGTCAGCAAAGCTATGAGATCACCGTAAACCCGACCGGTCTTGCCTCTGATCAGCTCACACGCGTCCGGATTCTTCTTCTGAGGCATGATGCTGGACCCCGAACAGAACGCATCCGGAAGGGTACAAAAGCCGAATTCGGCGGATGACCACAGTATGAGTTCCTCAGCGAGACGCGAAAGATGCATCATTGCCACCGAGGAGTTAAACAGAAACTCGAGAGCGAAGTCCCTGTCGGAAACCGCATCCATTGAATTGGCGCTGATGCCGGAGAAGCCCAATTCATCGGCCACGCGTTTTCTGTCAATGGGAAAGGTGGCGCCGGCGAGCGCGGCCGCGCCGAGGGGCATCTCGTCCATACGACTTTGCGAATCTTGGAAGCGCCCGAAGTCGCGCTTGAACATCTGGAAATAAGCCATCAGATGATGTGCGAGGCGCACCGGTTGAGCCCTTTGAAGATGAGTGTACCCGGGAATCAGCAGGTCGATAGTGGCTTCTGACTTATCCACCAGCGCGGCCATCAGGGAACGCAGGTCCTCACTCAGCATGTCGATCCGGCCCTTCAGATACAGCCTTAGATCGAGCGCCACCTGGTCGTTTCGACTCCTCGCGGTATGCAGCTTGCCTGCAAGTTCACCGATCTTCTCTCTCAGGGCCTCTTCTATGTTGATGTGGACGTCTTCCAGCTCCTCGCGAAACTCGAACCGTCCTTTCTCGAAATCATCAAGAACGGATCTCAAGCCCTTCTCGATCTTACGAGCTTCTTGTGCTGATACAATGCCTTGACGGCCCAACATTCGGACATGGGCGATGCTGCCCGTCACGTCTTCCGCAAATAGACGTTTGTCAAATGAAACCGAGGCGTTGAATCGAGCAAACAGCGGGTCCATTGCACGCGCGAAACGGCCTTTACGAATTCCGTCCGATTTTACCGAGACCCTTTGGTTGGCTTTTTTCAACAACTTGGGCATTACAACCTCCGGCTGCGTGCGTACCGGCAGCCGTCATGCCGATGTGACCGGTAACGGCCAACGACTCTACTTGCTCCGTGCCTCTATCATGGAACGGATCCGTAGGCGAAGAGCATTCAATCTGATAAAACCTTCCGCGTCCGCTTGGGAGTAGACCTCGTCCGCTTCGAAAGTAGCGAACCTCGGATCGTACAGGGAATTATCAGAGCGCCTTCCTGTCACAGTGACGTTCCCTTTGTAAAGCTTCAGCCTCACATCTCCTGAAACCACTTTCGCGGCCTCGTCGATCGCTGCTTGCAGCATCTTTCGTTCCGGAGAAAACCAGTACCCGTTGTAGACGAGCGAGGCGTACCGGGCAATCCATTCATCCTTCAAGTGCGTGACTTCACGGTCCAAGGTTATGGATTCCAAAGCCCTCCTCGCCTTATGAAGAACTGTGCCGCCAGGGGTTTCATATACACCACGGCTCTTCATTCCCACGTACCGATTCTCAACCATATCAACCCGCCCCACGCCGTTGAGACCTGCGACGGAGTTCAATGCCGCCAGCAAGTTGGCCGGGGACAGTCGCTTGCCGTCTATGGCCACGGGATCGCCGGCTTCGAAGGCAATGACTATTTCCTCGGGCTTGTCCGGCGCATCCTCCGGATCTACGGTGAGCAGGAACATGTCTTTCGGAGGCTCCGCCCACGGGTCCTCCAGAATCCCGCCTTCAAAGCTCAAGTGAAGCATGTTCCTGTCCATGCTGTACGGCTTTTCAACCGTAGATGTAATCGGTATGCCTTTCCTTTTCGCGTATTCGACCAGGTCCGACCTGGATCGCATGTCCCAAATTCTCCACGGCGCGATGACCACAATGCTCGGATCGAATGATAAATAGGCCAGTTCGAACCTCACCTGGTCGTTGCCCTTTCCGGTAGCGCCGTGGCTGACCGCGTCGGCGTTTTCCTTCTTGGCTACTTCCATCTGGCCCTTCGCGATGCACGGCCGGGCTATAGATGTCCCCAACAGGTAGGAGCCCTCGTAAACCGCATTGGCGCGAAGCATGGGGAACACGTAGTCACGAACGAATTCCTCTTTGAGATCGAAAATCTGAACAGAAGTCGCGCCGGTGGCCTTGGCTTTCTCTTCCAGGGGAGCGAGTTCTTCCCCCTGACCAAGGTCCGCGGCAAACGCCACCACCGGACAGTCGTACGTATCCACGAGCCATCTGAGTATCACCGAGGTGTCTAGTCCCCCGGAATAAGCCAAAACGATTTTGCGAACCTGTTTCTTGTTCACGAATCCTCCACTTTGTGACCCGCAAGGACCACCAAACCTGAAGTCGGACTGCCTAAGAATATAACCACAGCCAGTGGCAACAAGCCTATATTACATGACTTCCTCGAAACGGGTGCCATACATGATGGCCGACGAATCTGCAGACAAGCCCCTCAGCAGCGAGGCCATGCGGTGGGACAGGCGTCTCGCCTGTCGACTGGGTGATCCAAATCTCAAAATCACGACAGGCAAGATGCCTGTCCCACCTATTTCTGTGTCTCCCGTGGCCAAGCCGTCATGGCACCGCTGTTCTGCAACGGAGTACTAGGCCACCAGCATTTCCAATATCGCCTTCTGCACGTGAAGCCTGTTCTCGGCCTGTTCCCAAACGAGCGAGCGATCTGATTCCATGACCTCGTCTGTGATTTCTTCCCCTCGATGCGCAGGCAGGCAGTGCAGCACATATGCGCCCTCAGACGCGTTTTTGAGCAACTCCCGGTTGACCTGAAACCCCGCGAACACCTCTCGCCTCACACCGACCTCGTCCTCCTGGCCCATGGATGCCCACACGTCAGTCGAAACCACGTCCGCACCTTCGGCCGCCTCCAGCGGGTCACGGGTGAGAAACACATTTGGAATAGCGTAATTCACGCCAGGCTCGTACCCGTCCGGACAGGCCAAAATGAGCTGAAAACCAATCTTCTCGGCAGCGGTGATCCAGGAATTGGCCATGTTGTTGCCGTCTCCGATCCAAGCGGCCTTCATTGACGTGATATCGAGCCCCGCTTCCTGAAGCGTAAACAGGTCCCCGAGGACTTGGCAGGGATGCAGGAGGTCCGACAGAGCGTTGATCACCGGCACGGACGCCCATTTCGCGAACTTTTCGAGCACATCATGGCCGAAAGTTCGAATCACTATAGCATCCAGGTACCGGGAAAGGACTCTGGCGGTATCGCGTATCGGTTCCCCTCGCCCGATCTGAATGTCCCTCGGATTCATGAAGACCGAATGGCCGCCCAATTGATGCACGCCCACATCAAAGGATACTCTCGTCCGCGTGGAAGGCTTTTCAAAGATCATCCCTATAGTACGGCCTCGAAGCGGCATAGCAGGACCCGGCCCGGGTGTCCCGCATTTCATCTCTTGAGACCGAGTGATCAAGGAAAAGATCTCTTCCCGAGAGTAATCCTCAAGGCTCAGGAAGTGACGAACCCCTTTCACGCTCAGTTACCCCCTTCCATGCTCAATACCGAATCCAAGACCTCGACCATTTCATCTATCTCCGCTTCGGTGACGATTAGCGGCGGCAAGAATCTCAGAACCGTCTCAGACGTGCAATTCACCAGGATGCCGGCCTCACGCATCTTAACAGAGAGATCCGCTCCCGGCACTTTCAGGTCAATGGCTTGCATCAGCCCTACCCCGCGGACCTCGGCAATGATGTCGCGTCGCAACGCCAACTGTTCAAGCCTGGACCGCAGATAATCACCTCTCCGCTGCACTTTGGCCAGGAACCCCTCCGAGAGGATTTCTCGCACAACAGCCAGGGCCGCAGCACATGCCAGGGGATTACCTCCAAACGTGGACGCGTGGGTGCCCGGCACAAAAGCTTGGGCAACCTCATCCGTTGCCAGGAGCGCACCCATGGGAACTCCCCCCGCTATTCCTTTGGCAAGGGTCATGACATCAGGCTCTACGCCGAAGTGCTCGTACGCAAAGAGCTTTCCGGTACGACCCATACCGGTCTGGACTTCATCAAACATTAGCAGACACCCTAACCGGTTGCACAGGTCCCTCACCTCCGCGAGGTAGCCTTCAGGGGGCATTCGCACTCCGCCTTCGCCCTGAATGGGCTCGATCAACACTGCTGCCGTGCTGTCCGAAACGGCATCCTGGAGCGCCCTAATGTCACCGAAGGGCACGTGGGAAAATCCGGGCATGTGTGGCTCGAACCCGTTGCGGTATTTGGTCTGGCCGGTGGCGGCCAAAGTGGCCAGGGTTCGGCCGTGGAACGAGTTCTCCATGGTCACGATGTGGTATCGCTCGTGGTGGCCTCGGTCGTGAAAGTACTTTCTGGCCAGCTTGATAGCTCCCTCATTAGCCTCTGCACCCGAATTGCAGAAAAACGCCTTGCCCGCGAACGAGTTCTCGGTCAGTAGCTTGGCCAGCAGAATCTGTGGCTCTATGTGAAACAAATTGGATACGTGAATGAGCTTGGCAGCTTGTTCGGCTATTGCAGCCGCGAGCCCCGGATGTCCATGCCCCAGCGGACAAGCTGCCAGGCCGGCTACGAAATCCAGATATTCCCTGCCAAGACTGTCACGCACCCTGCATCCGGTCCCTTGGACCAGCATGATGGGCGCTCGTCCGTAAGTATTGAAAACGTATTCCTTGTTCATATCCATGAAATCGTCCGATTCCATAACAACTCCCTGGGGGTCCTTGTCAGTTATGTGAAGTCCCAAACCTTCCAACAGAAATAACGAGATTTTCCCAAAATCACGCAGGTTTTGAAATCATTTTATAGCCCTGGAGCAAGGTCGCGCACGATTTCGGTCCCGATTCCTTCATCCGTCAACATCTCCAGCAGCAGAGCGTGGGGCACTCTTCCGTCAATGACGTGTGCCTTTGGGACTCCACCCCTGAGAGCGCTAAGACAGCACTTGATCTTCGGTATCATCCCTCCGGACGCGACGCCGGTCCGCATCAGATCCTCAGCCTTTTCTTCAGAAAGACTGGAGATCAATCTCCCGTTTTCGTCCAAGACACCGGGAACATCCGTCAGCAAGAGGAACTTCTCCGCTCGCAGCGCGGCTGACAGAGCGCCTGCCGCGGTGTCGGCGTTGATGTTGAAAGGCTTCTCATCAGGTCCCGCTCCCACGGGAGCTATCACCGGGATAAACCCGCTCTCTTCGAGACACGCGATCAACTCGGGATTGATTTTTTCCACCTCTCCCACAAGTCCGAGGTCTTCGTCTATTCCGGCCAATCTTGCGGGTTTGGCTTTCTTGGCTCTGATCAGCCCGCCATCGCGGCCGGAGATGCCGACAGCCTTCCCGCCATAAGAATTTATCAGAGAAACCACATCCTTGTTCACTTTAGCCACCAGCACCATCTCCACAACATCCATAGTTTCGGGGTCTGTGACTCGCAGGCCTTTCACGAAACGGCTCTCTTTTCCGATCTTTTTCAGAAGCTCGCCGATTTGAGGCCCGCCGCCATGAACTATGATCGGTTTCATGCCGATGAAACTGATAAGGGCTATATCTTCCGCAAAATCCCGCTTCAAGCGCCTGTCGGTCATGGCGCTGCCGCCGTATTTGATCACGATGCGCTTTCCCCGGAACGCCCTTATGTATGGGAGGGCCTCAACGAGCATTCTGGCTCGCTGAGCGGGGGGGATGTGGAGAGCTTCGATTTGTTCCGTCATGTGATAACTCGCTTCAAGTTATCTAAACAACATATTGATTAAATATGACAAACATCCCATCAAGTCAAGCTTATTAGCCGGATGACTTCATTTCGGGAAAAACTTCATAATAACACGGAATAGGATGTCCACTCCACAGAAGAAAAAACACCCGTGTAACCATTCGGTCTTGCGGAAGAGACGACTTGCGCGAAACATGTCATTGCGACCCCGCTGAAAAGCGGGGGAAGCAATCTCCATTGATGGGACAGGCGTCTCGCCTGCAAATTTGAATGACCGGCAGGATGCCGGTCCTACCGAAGCTGAGATTGCTTTCCCGCGAACCGCGGCACTTCACTCCTCGCAATGACAGGAAACCGACAATTCCCCCGCGTAAGTGAAGGTTTGCCCACCCGTGCTCTCGCGCTGGTAACTGATGGTTGCACTATAACACCTTTTTTTGTTGATCTGCCTGAAACAGCACATATAATCCTTCCGAGAAGTAGCTCGGTTCTTTACCGCATCCGCGACTGAAGCAGAGCCTTAAATGAGCTTGGGGGGAACGTGATGTCCGGACGGGAAATACGGGTAAAGGAAGTCCTTGCAGATATCAAGGAAGGTGTCGATGATTCGACGCTGATGGAGAAGTACAAGCTCTCGCCCAAAGGACTGGAGGACCTCTTCAGACAGCTGGCAAGTGCCAACCTCCTGGACCGAGTTCGTCAACAATCCTCCAAACAATCCGAGGGCCAACGCCGATCTTCCAGGCACACGGTGGACTTTGTCTTGCCTGTCTACTCGGAAGATGAATCGCAGGTCGTGGGTACGGTTCTGGACCTCACGGAAAACGGTATAGGAACTCGTGGCATTAGGGCACGAGTTAATGACTTGAAAACCCTAGTCATTCCGGCTGACGAGTATTTCGATGTCGGTCGTTTGAGAGTTCTTGCGTACTGCCGGTGGGCGGCCAGAGATCCTTCCGATGGCGAACACCTTGCCGGTTTCGAAATAGGAGAACTTTCCTCCAACGATTCACTGGAATTGAAAAAATTGATCGATTTGTCTGACTCTTTCTATTGCCAGGAAGTCGATGAAGCGGAGGAATTCGATGAAGCTGTGGAAGCCGATGGATTTGAGGAAGTGGATGTATCTGAAGAGTCTGCCACCGGCGCGGAACACCGCAGCTTAGTAAGACACGCCGTCCCCTTTCAAATCCCAATTCATGACGCTATCCGCCGCGAGAACAGAGGCAAGCTCGTCGATATTACTGAGGAAGGCTTCGCGGTCGATGGAATGACTTGCGAGAAAGGCGTGGAAATTACACTCGTGATCCCCGCATACCATTACGGTCGCCAACGCTTTGACTCAATGGTTCTCATCGCGAAATGTCGCTGGGTGAAGCGAAAAGAGTCGGGTGGCTACCTCTGCGGTTTTCAGATTACCGATCGAACGACCAAGAATTACAAGGAACTCCAAAGATTGGTTCGAGCCTGCGCCGAAGGCTAGCCCGGACGAAGAGTGTTTCCACTTGATTCCCAATTTTCCGGCCACCATATGTGGCTCTTGGCCAAGACGTTACATTGTTTTTCCGTCGAAACTAGTCACCGCTCCGGCTTTGTGGCGGTGACGATCATTTGGTGTCCGTACTTGGTGAAGCGTACGGTTTCGTCGATCAGCTTCCTGAAGGGAACCAAGGGAGGAATGGTGGTGGGTAGTTCTCTTTCGGGATGGTAGAGTTTTCTCCTCATGTTGAAGGATCTTGTTCTGATGCGAACGTCCGAAAAACCTGTTTTCTCCAAAAGATGAGTTATGGTGGCGGGTTCAAAAAGAAAAATGTGGTCCGCGCCGTTAAGGTAAACCCATTCGGGGCCATTGACCCAGCGGGACAAAGAAGCGAAGTTCGTTGTGGACAGGCGCAAAAGTCCGCTCGGCCTCAATACGCTGTAAATCCTGGTCATGGCCTTTTTTGGGGACGGAAGGTGCTCGATAACGTCCCAGATTCTTACAGCATCCACGGATTCGGGCTCGGCATGAAACTCTTCAGCAGGTTCAACTAATATTTGTGCGATGCCTTTGGCCCGGAGATGCTCTACGGCTTCATTGTTTATTTCGACGGCCCAGGTTTCCCATCCTGCCTTGCTCGCTTCCGATAGAAACCAACCCCTTCCCGCTCCGATTTCCAAAATGCGGTTTAGCCGTCTGAAAGGCTCTACAGAAGCCAGTTCCTTCTGCAACCTCCTGATCTGAGCCGGGGTCAACTGGTCTTCGCCCATAGTTCCTGTTCCGGAGTGCCTCTGAGATTCCAAATGTCCAGCCAGCCTTGGATTAACAAAGACAAGCCCGCACCCGCGGCATCTCACGTGACGAAAGCCTTCCTTCACGAAAAGGAGAACGTGGTCCTCGCTTCCGCAAAGATCACACGATGTTATCAACTCAGCTGCCGGCTCCAAAGGTCACCCATATACACGGAATTCGCACTAGTTCGAGATTATAGAGCAAAAGCTTTCGGAAAGCGAATTGGGGGAATGGCCTGGCATCAACAGCCATCACGCCGGGTGGCCCGGAGGTGTGGTGGGACGGGCTTCCAGCCTGTCTATTGGGATGACCGGCAAGATGCCGGTCCCACCAGCGGGTCGCGCAGCGACAGGAGGTGATTTGCAGCCTGCAAATAGTCCTCCGAGGCCATCGGATAGGTGAGTGACTTCGAGCAGTCCCTCTTGTTCCTTCGGAACCCGGACGCAGTGGCGTCCGGGCCAGCCCGACTGGCACGATTCCCCGCACCCGATGAATTCTGAGACAGTTTCATTTTTCCCGTCTTTCCAGTAGACAGGCGGGACGCCTGTCCCACCACTGGAGATTGCTTCGACCTTGCCGCCTCTCAATGAGATTCCTTTGCCATCCGCGAATTAGTGGCGGCCGGTACGAGGGCATGACCCTTGATAGCGAAGCGGAATCGTGATAGTGAAGCCAGGATCGTGAATATTGAGAGAGGCAAAAAGTGGACTTAAAAGCCATAGCGAATTTCCTGTTCGAGGTTGGCATGCTGAAGCACACACCTCGATCGGGATTTCAGTTCCTGGGATCAGGCAGCGAAACCGTTGCCGAACATAGCTTTCGAAGTGCGGTGATCGGGTACGTTTTAGGTCGCGTTTCCGGCGACCTGGCGACAGAACGCGTGGTTCTGATGTGTCTCTTCCATGATCTGGTCGAGGCGCGAACCGGGGATTTGAATTACGTTAACAAGAAGTACGTGAAGGCCGACGAGGATGCCGCTGCACGGGACATGACGGCAGATCTGTTTTTCGGTGAAGAAATACGCAATTTGGCAGATGAATTCAACAATCGGAAAACCCCCGAATCAGAGGCTGCTCACGACGCGGACCAGCTGGAAATGATCCTTCAACTAAAGGAGCTTGCGGATCTCGGGAACAGGTATTCGCCGGAATGGATTTCCGCTGCCATTAAACGGCTTCGGACCGATAACGGCAAGCGCCTGGCCAGGAGCATTCTGAACACCGATTTCTCCGCATGGTGGTTCAAAGAGAAGGAAGACGAGTGGTGGGTCAACGCGGATCGCACCGAAGAGAGCGAGAAGTAGATGCGAGCGACGATCTCTTCGGATACGCATCGGAATTGCGCGGAATTGACATGCACATGCCGCGAATCTAAGCCGGTAGGGGCACGGCGTGCCGTGCCCTTACACCGGCGCAAGCCCTTCCGAGAAGTGCCGTTTTCGATGCCCATCACCATAGGACGATAGCAAGGACCCATTGCCGCCTCCGAACAGCCGACAGGCTCAGTGCTTGGAGATGACCGATCCAATGAAGGTTAAGAGCTCAATCACGGACCTCGAACCCCCAACAAATCAGGAAGGCAAAACGAATCCATTTTGTCGCTGCATGTTCTGCCGACTTCCACTGATGATCGCAATGGTGGCAGTTTCCTGGCTTTATACCTGCGTGACCTTGGCACAGCCTGTTGAGCAGGAATCCGTCGGTGGATCGGATCGGACGGCAACAAAACGTCTCGCGGCTGGCGAGGCTGACAAAGCAAAGAAGTACCACTGGCTTTTCAGGGAACCGAGCCCCGACAAGTCCACCCAAGAACCGGAGAGTGCGTCGATCCTGCAAAAACTGGACAGGGAGGTCAAGGAAGCCCGTCGTCTTTATCTTGCCGGAGAGACCGACAACGCCACCATAAAATACCGCAGCGCTATCGACTACTTAGAGTCTCTGGTGGATGACGCTCCGCCCGGACACGCGCTGCTGAAGGAACTGGAACAGCGGTTGTCTTTGTACGACGAACTCGCCACAAAGATCCTCGGTCCCATGCACCTGGAACCGGCCGAAGATCAATCGGCAAGGATCTTCCATTTGATGGAAAAAAGGCGCATCTGTCGGAGGAACCTCGCCTTAAAAAAAGCCGTTGTCCTGAATTTCTTCGATGTTCCCGCCACCTTGTTGAAAGAGGAAGCGATTCTTCTGAAAAAGCTCGCTGAACTACGAGAAGACCCTCTGAGCGCGGCCAATCGGAATGCGGAAGAAGCGCTCAAGACAAAGCTTGGAGAAGTCCGGAAGTCCCTGCACAAAAGTTCCCCTCGGTATGCCATGTTTCGCAAAGGAGTCCCCATGCCCCTGGGTGACCTCCGCCGGGACCTTCTTGGCAAGGACGAAATGATACTCGACTTCAACATGTTCTCGGACCGTACAGTGGTCGGGATCATCACCAACGAGAAGGCCATTTACCATCAGGTCCCTGCCAATCGACCGGAAATCGACCGGACGGTGTTTAATCTTCAGGACAAGCTTCGTGAATTCACTTCCGGCGCTCAATCGACTTTTATGGGACATGCCTGGAAAGAACCGTGCAGACGCATATACAGGGCTTTGCTTGGGAAGTTGCCCCCGCTGCCGACCGACAAACCTACCGTGTTCGTGATCCCGGACAGGTCCCTTTGGTACCTACCGTTCTCGGTCATGCTTGACTCGGAGGACAGGCCTTTCGGCCGCGACAGGCTGGTCTCAACGATACCGTCGGCTGATATGCTGCAATTTGTGAGGTCTTGGAACTCCGAGCAAGGAAAGCCCAATAGTCCAGGCACGTTACTCGTATATGAATCCATCCCTTGGATCCCGGAAGAAGAGATGCGAGAAACGGCTTCACCTCAAGCGCCGTCAAAAAAGAAGCGTGAAAAGCTCTCGGAGAGCGAGCGAATTGAGCGGCTCATTCTGACCAATCCCGTGTACCCGAAGCCGTCGGAAATTGTGGTCCGCATACAGAAGATGTTTAAGAAATTCGATGTGCAGGCTGCACAGGCCGCGACTGCGGACCGCCTTATGGAGAACAGGGACGCGCGAGAGGATGTGGCTCTACTGGCTGTCCCGCTGGCAATGACCGACTCTGTGGAAGCCGATCGGCAGCCTTGTTTCTTCTTTTCGCCGGACAAACAGGGACGGCGCACCCTGTGCGCAAACGCTTTGTTCTCAACGCCTATCCGATCCAAGTTGCTGATAATGCCTGTATCGTGGTTCGACGTGCAGGACAAAGACACCCCCGTGGGCGAGGGTCCGCTCTTGCTCGGTACTGCCATGATCTACGCAGGTGTCCGAGCGGGCATGGTGAACTATTCCGACGCGAACTGGGGATCTGAAGAGCCTTTCTTGCTCGCCGTGATGAAGAAGCTGTCGGAGCAAGTTCCTGTGGATAAGGCCCTGGCTGAATACGCCAAAGATATGCCGGCAGGCCTGGATTCTTCCTTCAGCGGAAGGCCGCCGGCTTGGGCAGGGTGGATACTGACGGGTGATCCGCGATAGTGGCCATCAATAAAGAAAGGAAGCTCACGGAAGCCGGAGACATTAGGGGCCGACCCTGTGAGGTAGACCCTTTCGTCGTCATATGGGAAGCCGGGCCCCCGTTCAAGCCGCGGTGAGCTTCTTGGCCAGCCGAGAAATCGCACGGGAAGCGGTATTCCTGTGAAAAATACCTTTGGACACTCCCTTATGAAGCAGAGATTCGGCTCGAACAAGGAGAGCTTGGGCGTCGGCTGCATTCTCCTCCTTTGCCAGGAGGAACCTTTTCACTGCGGTCTTCACCTTGGATTTGTAGGACATGTTTCGGATGCGTTTCTTTTCGTTTTGCTGCATCCTCTTGAGTGCCGAGGGGTGGTTGGCCATTAATAGCTCCTTAAGCGATAGGTCTAGTTATAATTACTTTTTTCAAGCGGTTGTTCATGTCAACTTCGAGGATCGCGGTCGGGGCCCCATGACCCTGTGACGCGTCCCAGATGGAAACTCTATTATATGGCAGAAGAACGGATAGAAAGTCAATCTCTTTCATCGACGACCGACCACCAACCGGTCTCCGAGCATAAGGCCATCACGCAGGCCGCAGGGGTAGTCGGCTTCTGGACTACCCTGAGCAGAGTGCTCGGCTTTGTGCGGGACATGGTGATCGCTCTGTTCCTCGGCGCAGGTCTGGGAGCGGACGCGTTTTTTGTAGCCTTCCGTATCCCGAACCTGTTGCGGCGGCTTTTCGCTGAAGGGGCTTTGTCCGCGGCCTTCATCCCGACCTTTGTTGACACCCTCCAAAGAAAGGGTATTACCGAGGCTGCACGCCTGGCCAGAATCACCATTAGCTTCGCTGCGATCGTCCTGGCCATTGTTACGGTGATCTGCATCATCTTCAGCCCGTGGCTTGTCAGGGTCACGGCTCCGGGGTTCTTCGAGAATCCTGTCAAGTTCAACCTGACGGTTGACCTGACCAGGATAATGTTTCCCTACATTTTCCTTATTTCTCTTGTGGCTTTGGCCTCGGGGGTACTGAATTCCCTTCGCCACTTTGCCGCACCGGCTGCGGCTCCGGTTGTATTGAACATCTCAATGATTTTCAGTGTAGCCTTCTTCTGCAGGTTTTTCAATGTCGAGCCCTATATGGCCCTGGCTTGGGGGGTGATTGCAGGGGGGATACTTCAACTTTTGCTCCAGGTCCCCTTCATGAATGCGACTGGGGTCCGGATTCGCCCTGATTTCCATTTCAAGGACCCTACGCTCAAAAGGATCGGCCGCTTATTCGTGCCGGCAGCTTTTAGTGGAGGGGTTTCTCAGATAAACGTCCTTGTGGGTACCGTGCTGGCTTCCTTGTTGGCCCAGGGAAGTGTCTCATGGTTGTGGTACGCGGATAGAATCGTGGAGCTTCCGCTGGGTGTTTTCGCCATTGCGCTGGGGACCGCTGTGTTGCCTTCGATGAGCCGGCAAGCGAGCAACGGCGATCTTCCGGCTCTCAGGCATTCTGTTACCTTTTCTCTCAGACTGATAGGGTTCTTTATTATTCCTGCATCAATCGGTTTGATTCTGCTTCGGGAACCGATCGTCGCGGTGCTTTTCCAGAGGGGGTTGTTTACGGTCGTTGACACGCGGGAAACGGCCTATGCCCTGTTGTGGTACACAGTCGGTTTGTGGGCATTTTCCGGATTAAGGGTCGTTACGCAGGCCTTTTTCTCACTGAAGGACACCAGGACACCTCTGTGGGTGTCGATTGGCGCAGTGATAGTTAATGTGGTCGCGGGAGTGCTCCTCATGGGACCGATGGCGCAGGGCGGGTTGGCCCTTGCAACGTCGCTCGCAGCGGCCTTCAACCTCTTGTTACTGTTCGCTATTCTGGCAAAACGCCTCGGCGGTTTTCCCTCAGCCGACCTTTTGGATTCCCTGGCACGAACTTCGGTGGCATCACTCTTGATGGGCGGGTTCCTGTTCTACTCCAGGAGCTTCGGAACATGGGAGCAAGGCCTCAACTTCGTAAACGGTCCCGTACTCGCAGGCTGCATCATTGGCGGGCTGGTCATTTACGGGGCCGCTTCGTACTTGCTCGGAGGGAGGGAACTGAAGGCTATGTTCTCACTTCTGAAAGGCAAGTAATTGCTTTACATGCTCCCCTGGTGGGACAGGCGTCTCGCCTGTCTGTTGAATGACGGGCAAGATGCCCGTCCCACCGAAAATGAGATTGCTTCGTCGTTGCACTCCTCGCAATGACAATACTGGGCCGCCCTCTGAAGCAAAGCCTGGGAACCATATCTTCAAAGCATCGGCAAAATCTGCGGAGTTGAGGAAACACTCATTTACACAAACATGTTGCCGGCCTTTTCTCGGCCTATGGTGGAAGTTGGTGTAGCGCCATAATTGTGGCCCGGCAGCACCACGGTGTCTTCGGGCAAGGTGAAGAGCTTGTCCCGGATGGAGGCCTGCAAGACCTGGAATGACCCTCCCGGTAAATCCGTCCGGCCTACCCCTTGCACGAAGAGTGTGTCGCCGGTGATAACATAGCCGGGGAAGTAAAGGCAGATTCCGCCGGGAGTGTGGCCCGGAGTATGAATGACCTTTACGGACTGTTTTCCAAAGGTAATCGTATCTCCATCTTTGAGGAGCACGCCCGCAGCAGGAGAAGCCTCGGCCCCGAACATCGCCAGCATTGCCCGGTTCGGATTGGCCAGCCCCGGAGCGTCCGCTTCATGGATCGCAATCGGCGCACTGGTGGCTAATTGCATGCCATTGTTTCCCGCTATGTGGTCCACGTGGTTGTGAGTATTTACGATCAGCTTTATCTTAGACACGCCACGCTTTTCAGCTCTAGGAACAATCAAGTCAGCCGCACCGCCCGGATCCACAACAATTCCTTCACCGGTCTCCGCATCGCCGAGAACGTAGCAAAATATGTCGAATCCGCCGATCTGTATTTGCTCAATGATCATCAATACCTCCGAACCTGAATTGGCAGTCTATGGTTTGTCACATTGGTTAGAAAAACGATGTTATCCTCTTGTCATCGCGGGTGGTTGATATGCGCAATACGGCTCCTCGGACATGTACCGGCCCGTGGCTTCGTAGGCCCTGGCTCTGCACCCGCCGCAAAAGCGAAGATAGTCGCACTTTCCGCATTTTCCTTCGAGCATGGAGAACGTCCTGAGGTCCTTGAACAAAGGGGCGTTTTCCCAGAGGTCTGCAAAGGGCTTCTCTCGAACGCTACCCGCTTGCACGTCAAAGTATCCGCAAGGCTGCAACTCGCCTTTGTGCGAAACAAACACAAAGGAGAGGCCTCCCAGACACCCTCTTGTCCGTGCGTTGAGCCCGAAGGTCTGTTCGTTGACCTCGGCGCCCTCGGCTTTGGCCTGCTGCCTGAGAATTCGGTAATACTGGGGCGCGCAAGTCGCTTTGGTCTCCAACTTGGTTTTTCGGGCCAGGCTGTAAAACTCCAGCAAGGTCTCCTCGTACTCCTCAGGCCCCATCTCTTCACCTACCAGGTCTCGCGCTCGCCCGGTCGGAACCAGCAAGAAGACATGAAAAGCCGCGGCCCCGATTTTCTCGGCTAGAGCCATGATCCGGCCCAAGTGTTGCCTATTGCGGCGGGTCAGAGTGGTATTGATCTGCACGGACACCCCGGCGGACCTGAGGTTGGCAATTCCGGCCAGGGACGCCTCAAACGCTCCGGGAATCATTCGGAAAGCGTCGTGTTCCTCGGCGGTGGGACCATCGAGACTGATACTTACCCGCGGAATGCCTACAGCAGCGACCTCGCGGGCAACCTCAGGGGTTACCAGCACGCCATTGGTGGCAAGCACCGCACGCAAGCCGGCAGACATGGCATATCGGGCCAGATCGAAGAAATCCGGACGAATGAGGGGCTCTCCACCTGTCATAATAAGAATGGGCTTCCCTACCCTGCTTATCCCATCTATGAGGGAGCGACCTTCTTCAGAGGTCAGTTCTTCCGGGCTCCTGTCCGGGCAAGCCCCTGCCCGGCAGTGTACACACGCCAAATTACAGGCCCGGGTCATCTCCCAGGCCACTAATCGCAGATCGAACCGATTCACTTTTTCCTCGGGCGGGAATCCTTTTGAAGTATGCGCACAGCTTCCAGCGCGTGGTACGTGATTATCAGGTCCGCTCCGGCCCTTTTGATGGCGGTTAGCGCCTCCATCATGCACCTGTCGCCGTCTAACCAGCCGTTCTGGGCAGCGGCCTTGATCATCGCGAATTCGCCGCTCACGTTATACGCCACCAACGGAAGGTCAAACGTGTTGCGGACTCGCCAGATAACATCGAGGTAGGGCAAGGCCGGTTTGACCATGATGAGGTCGGCGCCTTCGTCCACGTCCATAGCGACCTCACGGAGGGCCTCATCAGAGTTGGCCGGATCCATCTGGTAGGAGCGCCGATCCCCGAATTTGGGCGGTGACTCGGCCGCATCCCGGAAAGGCCCATAGAACGCGGATGCATACTTCGCGGCGTACGACATTATAGGAAGCCAATCAAATCCGCCTTCGTCAAGTGCTTCCCTGATGGCGGACACGCGGCCGTCCATCATATCGCTGGGTCCGACCATGTCAGCCCCCGCGCTGGCGTGAGACACGGACATCTTGGCAAGTAGTTCCAGCGTTAGGTCATTGTCAACGTCATTATCCCTGATCACGCCGCAGTGCCCGTGGTCTGTGTACTCGCACAAGCATACGTCGGTAATTACAACAAGGTCCGGAAAGGCGTTCTTGACCTCGCGGATCGCCTGCTGGACTATGCCGTTTTTCGCATAGCCTTCCGAGCCCACGGCATCCTTCTTTTGCGGAATGCCAAACAGCAGGATGGCGGGGATGCCCCTGTCCACAGGCTCCTTCAGCTCCCGGACAAGGACGTCCGGAGAGATCTGATACTGTCCGGGCATGCTTGCGATCGGGTTCCTTACATCTTTGCCATGTCGCACGAAGAACGGTAAGATGAAGTCCTCAGTATTCAGGCGAACTTCCCGCACCATACTTCGCAGCGTCTCCGTCCGTCTGAGCCGTCTGGCCCTGTATTCCGGGAACTGCATGTTGTCTCCAATGATTTTACTGGCGTAGGCGGTCCAATTTTTTTATAATCGCAACCGGAGGTTCTGTCAATCTCATGAGCCAGCTTCGTTGCCATCTATGTGGAAGCCCGATGAAGGAAGGCAGCCTTAAATATCAAGTGGTTGTTCGGATTCGTTCTCTTTACGACGGGGCAATTCCCGACGCGGGAAACAACACGGGTGAGCCTGGTTTGGAGCAACTGATTGAAGAGATCGATGCCTGCAGCGAGGCCGAACTTAACCGCCAAGTTTACGAAGATGACACTTTCATAATGTGCCTTGAATGCAAAGAAGCTTTTATGAAAGATATTTACTCCCGCGTGCGTCCTGAAGCCACCCCGGAAAACGGTCGCGCCCACTTGATACATTGAGGGGTCCAGGCGCGGCTCGGAACTTGACTAAAGAAATCACCTCGACAAAAGTTGTCCTGAGAAACACTCGGTAGCTGTGGACTTCTGTCGAACCCATGGTGTCTATGACTTTCAGCGATCGAGAAAAATTCCTTTGCCTGTTCGCGCATCCGGACGATGACGTGTTCGTTGCCGGAACCATGAAACTACTGCTCGACAAGGGCGCGGACTTGACGGCCGCGTGGCTCACGTCAGGAGACTACTTCGGTTTGGGAAAGCGCCGCGAAAGGGAGCTTTCCAAGGCCATAATTTTGCTTGGACTCGACGAATCCCGCGTCCACCTGCTCAAGTTCCCGGATTTAGGGTTGCTCGCAAATCTCGATCCCGCGGCTGATCGAGTGGCCGACCTGATGCGTCAAATCCAACCTTCCATTGTAGTCGCCAACGCTTTTGAAGGCGGTCACCCGGATCATGACTGCGTAAATTTCCTCGCATACGAAGCCTCTTTCAGGGCCGGAATTAATGCACAAATCATCGAGTTCCCGTTGTACAACGGCGCGGGGCATCTTTATCACTGTCGCTGGCGAGTCAACAGGTTTCCCTCGGATGATCCTCCAACACAATACAGCCGGCTGAGCGACGATGCAGTGACCTGCAAGCACAGGATTATTCGCACGTATTCCAGCCAGTGGATGTTCATGTTTCCGGCCCGCCTCGCTACCCCGAGATCACGCATGACCAGTCTGGGAGAGCCCTACCGCGTTTGCCCAATGGATAGGGACCATACCGTGCCCCCGCATGCCGGGCGCCTCAGCTACGAGCGGCTGATCAACTCCTTTATGAAGACAAACTTCGCTCGGTTCAGCACTGAGGTTGCACACGTTCAACAAAGGCCCTTGACTGCAAATTCGGGAAGCCATCTTCCCTCTCTTCCCCGCTCCAGAGCAGCGAACTAGCTCTCTTTTATTGACTTTATTCCTCGTTAATGATAATTTTCGCTACTGTTGCATTTTTTTTTAGAGGAGTCGCTTGTTGCGTCTTTTCTTGCTTAGAGGTATGGTCTGTTGGTTTCTTTCGGCTCTGGCCCTCTGCTTTTGCCCTTCCGAAACCATCGCCCAAGGCTTCAAGACTCAAATTCCGCTCCGCGACGGCGGGACCTTGCCCGCATACTGCTTCCTGCCGCAACAGGGAACCAGGCATCCGCTACCTGCGGTGATTGTAGGCGTGGGAGTCGGTTCTACCAAGATTGCCCAGTATCATGACCACTGCCAGAATCTCGCGAATCGCTATTTTGCTGTTGTGCTTATCGATCCGTCGAATTTCCCGGAGGAATTAGCCCCTGGGCCGTACGATTGGGACAGAGGAGGCGGTTGGGTTGTCGGCAGCCTAAATCAGGGGGTGGTGGCAGCACGGCTGGCGGTCACCACGAAATGGTACTTGAATTCCATCAAGGCCGTTGTGGATTACCTGGTTTGCTGGCCGCTGGTGGATCCGCACAGAATAGCGCTCTCCGGGCATTCCCAGCCCGCGAATGCGGCCCTCACATATGCCTGCCAAGATCCTCGAATCAAAGCTGTTATCTGGAATTATGGCGGCTCACCCTGGGTTATGCCTTACGAACCTCTACGACTGCCGCCTGTGCAGATATTCCATGGCGAGGACGACGATGTTTACGATGTCAAGTACGCGAGAAAACTCGCGTTTGAGTTACAGACCAACATGCGGCCTCACGAAGTAAACATCTACCCCCACCAGAAACATATGTTCAATGTGTTCTACGATTTGAGAACCGAAAACCGCTTCATGAAACCGGTCATACTCGAATCGTTCGAACGACTGGTGTGCTTCCTGGAACGAACCCTCCACATCCCTCCCAGGCCGGCTCGAAAACGCGGTTAGAAAAGCTGTAGCCATTCTCGAAAGTTCTGTCGGAAACGAATGGCAGTGGCTAGATGAACAGGCAGTGACACGCGCTGGTCGATCAGACCCTGCTTCCGGCAAACCGCGCATGGATCCAAAATTCCCCGAAGGCGAATGCCGTGAGTAGCCCTTGGTGAAACCAGGGAAAGAGCCCCCGCCAATCACGGTACCGACTCTGGAGGGGTCGGGCCCTTCAGTGCCGTATGAAGCTAATCATGGGTTCCGCGTACGACGGGTTTCATCCGTGGCTACTCAGGATAACCCCCCTCCAGGGGAACGATTTGTGGGATAGCTATTTTCGCGGTTAGTTGGGAGAACTGCTACAGAGCTGCAGCGCCATGTGGCAAGGCTCAGCCGAGGGCCAAGAGCAAAACTTGAACTTTCGGATTTCCTGTTTGACGACTTTTCTTATCGGGAAAAGGGTATTGACGTCTCATTCTTGGATCGGATAGCTGCCACAACACCAAATCCGAAACTCACCTTTAAGCGGTAATGGAAACTGCAGGTCAAGAACTCGGTGACCGTCCTTGAAACCTAACATTAACGGAGTGGTACCAAAAGTCCACAGGTCTAGGCACAACTCGAGCGATCCACAAAATCCAGTGGTCGGTGGCAATCTTGCGATAAAATAGATGTACTGAGCTGGACGTAGACGGTCAATCATAAAGAACCTTAACTTCCGACCTGCGTCGTCGTGAGTTATTAGGTGGAGAGAATCCAGCGATAAATCGCCCACACGCTTGGCTCTGGTCTCGTGAGGGCTTCCTTCAGTGATGCCAATGTCCAGGTGCGCAATGTCGACAGTCGAGGGCTGCAGTGAAAAGTGAATCCACACCTGCCAATATGGGTCATTGGTACGGTTGGAAACTACAAACTCCCCGTGTCTTTGCCGACCAGAATCAAACAAGGCTATTCTACCTGGCCTAATACATATTGGATCTTCTGGGAAAGAAATCTCGGAAACACGTTCACAAGCATTCCACCACAGATCTCTATGTTTTCTTAATTCATCTCTGCTGTACTTATTCCCTAGCGGGTGCTGCGCATTATAGTGCCCTGCCTCACCATGGCATCTCTGACAAAGAACAATGGCGTTGTCCAAGGTGCTGGGGCCACTCTCGGATTCAGGTACGATATGATGAACCTCGGCTTCTCGACCTGCAAAAACATGGCAGACACAACAACGCCTCCCTGATTTGACCAGGGCTTTCTGCTTGACGTTGGGGGTAAATGGCATGATGGACCGGCCTAAATCCTGACCAGTGGTCAAGATCCCAACTAACAATATACCTGACTCAAGTCAATTGCTTTCTACCGCCTCAACGAACATAGTCAAGCTCTGCTTCCGACAGTACAGGAACCGACTGGTTAAGGCAGAGAGAGGCTAAGAGGCCGGTGCTCCCTTGTCGCGAGAATTGGTTCGGTCACTCGTCATTCAATGCCTCTTCTAAAGCGGCCTTTGCAAGTAAGCGCGTGGAATCGAGCGTCGACAACGGGCAGTCGTTGGGATCGATCAGCAATGGAATTTCGGTGCATCCCAAGACCACGGCATCGCATCCTTGATCTTTGATCTTTTGAATGACCGAATTGAAATACAGGCGGGATTTCTCGTGAAACAGGCCGTTGACAAGCTCGTTGAAAATAATTGTGTCAATGGCTTCTCGGTCGTATTCCTCCGGGATCTGGTAAGCAAGTCCATGATTCTCGAGGGCCAGAGGATACACCGGGCCGGTCATTAGGTATTTGGTTCCCAGGACCGCGAGCTTCGTGAATCCCTGCCTTTTCGCCTCCTTTGCCACGCACTCCGCTATGTGAAGCCAAGGTATCGGGGATTTTGACACCACGATGTCGAATGCCTCGTGAATCGTGTTGTCAGGACAGATCGCGAATTGTGCTCCGATTTGAGCCAGTTTCCGCACGGACGATAGCATCAATTCGGCCACGCCTTCCCAATTGCCCGGCCGAATGTGCTTCATATACTCGCCCAACGGATGAGTGTGCATAGAAACTTCCGGGTGCATGTGTTCACCCATGATTGCGGGGGCTTCCGCGCACAACGTCCGATAGCAGAGAGCCGCTCCCTCCGCGCTGCAAGCGACTATTCCCACATGTTTCGGCATGGTCGGCAAAACCTATGAGTTTGTTGAAGAGTGGCCGGGGAGGGCCCTTTTTGTTCGGCCTCCCCGGACCCCACCCCAAAAACTCCTATGATTTGCAGCCCTTGCCCCTGGGGAGGCAAGGGCTGGCACAGAATTGTAGACAGACTGGCGGCCTACCTTTCGGCCCCGCGAAAACCCTGCCCGCAACTGACGGTTTTTCCAATAATTGTGCTTGTTCGTCGGAACTCAAAAATCGTAAAGCTCTTCGCCGTATAGCTTGATCCATTCCTTCGAGAGGGCATCATAGGCAGCGGAAACGTTGTCGACCGCCAGGAGGACTATATGTGCGTCACCCGCGCCGTGGCAGCTTATGCACGTATACAGATACTCGACGTTGACTCCGGCGAGCTTGAGAGGCTTCAAGACTGCGTTCAATCCCCCCGGATGATGCGGGACTTCAGCCGCGAGAATGTCCTGAGTTTTGGTGGAATACCCTGCGCTCTCCAGTATATTGACCACACGGGCAGGGTCTGTTGCTACTAAGTTGAGCTTTCCGGTGGTGCGGTCAGTTCTTACAGTCAACCCTAGAATGTTAATGCCATTGGCCGCCAGGAGGTCGCTTACCTCCGAGAGTTTGCCAGGCTTGTTTTCCAGCTTTACCGAGACCTCTTGAACGGTTTTCATCAAAAGCCTCCAGAGCGTCCTCGCAGTATTGCGTAGACTGCTATTGCATCGGGATCAAAAAAAGACCAACCTCATTTTTTGGGTGACATGAAACGAGAGCCCTTTGACAAGGCTTTTTGGTTGAAATCGATAAGCGATCGCTTCTTGCCCTCCAACACGGTCTCCACTGCCTGGGCAAGGGCCTTATCGGAGACGATGCCCGTCACCCTGGCCACCGCACCCAACATGATCATATTCAATACCCTATCGTTCCCCATGTCGTGAGCGAGGGTATTGGCAGGCACGTTGACCACTTTCAGATCCGACCTGGCCGGAACTTCAGAAATCAAATCGCTGTTTAGAAACATCGTTCCGCCGCTTTTGACCATGTTCTGATACTTCATCATGGACGGGTAGTTCATCGCGACCACATACTCCGGAGAAGATGCAATAGGCGATGCTATTTCCTCATCCGAAATGACGACCGTGCAATTGGCGGTTCCTCCCCGGACTTCAGCGCCATACGCGGGGAGAAAGGTGACGTGCTTATCCTCCTGCATTCCGGCAACAGCCAGAACATAACCCATCATCAGAACTCCCTGGCCGCCGAAGCCAGAGAAAACTATTTTAAGCAACATCCTTAATCACCTTTAAAGGGAAAAACTTGGTCATGGTTTCGTCGACCCACTTGGTAGCCTGTTCAGGGGTCATTTTCCAGTTGGTCGGGCAAGGCGAGAGGATCTCAACCAGGGCGAACCCGCGGTTTTCAAGCTGGGCCATGAAAGCCTTCTTTATGGCTTTCTTGGTGCGCATGATTCCTTTGGGATTGGAAACGGTGGTCCTTTCTATGTACACGCTCCCGGCAGCCACACCGAGCATTTCGCTCAGATCCAGGGGATGGCCGTCTCTCAGGGGAACTCTCCCGCCCGGAGAAGTCGTGGTGACCTGGCCAAGCACGGTGGTGGGGGCCATTTGTCCGCCGGTCATCCCGTAAACCGCGTTATTGACGAAAATAGCGGTTATTCTCTCCCCTCTGTTGGCCGCGTGTATCGTCTCGGCTGTGCCTATAGCCGCAATGTCGCCGTCTCCCTGGTACGTGAAGACCACTCTATCAGGGAGAATCCTTTTTATTCCTGTTGCAACCGCGGCTGCTCGACCGTGCGGCGCCTCCGCCATGTCGACATCAAAATAGTTATACGCAAGCACCGCGCACCCGGCCGGTGGGACACCGACAGTCTGCTCCCTGATACCCAGCTCATCTATGACCTCGGCAACCAGCCTATGAATGATACTGTGGCCGCAGCCGGGGCAGTAATGAAATGGTGCGTCTTTGAGGGATTCAGGTCTGGAAAAGATCTTTTTCACTTTGATCCACTCCGTATGGGAATTATGAGGTTCGGCGACATATTTCGCGATCTTTGGTGAGACCGTGGGACAGGCTTCAGCCTGTCCATGAATGACGGGCAAGATGCCCGTCCCACCTCACGTGGCAATGCTGTACTTAACCGGCGGCCCTTCGAGAAAGGTCTCGAACTGCGTGCGCCTCACTCCCCTTGTGATTCCGGGAGCCCATTCGATGGTACGTGCTTGAAAGGACCCTTGCGATCTCCTCCGGGGTGGCAACCGATCCACCCGGCCGGCCATAAAACGACACGTTACATCTGCCTTCAACAGCCAGGCGCACGTCTTCCACCATTTGGCCCGTACTCATTTCAAAAACCACTATGTGTTCAAGGGTTCGACTGAGTCTGGCAAGAGGTCCGGACGGAAAAGGCCAGAGTGTCTTGGGTCTGTAAAGTCCGACCTTCAGGCCCATTTCCCGTGCGCGATGAACACCGCCCTTGGCTACACGAGCCGCTGTGCCATACGCTACGATGATCAGTTCGGCATCATCGCACATATAGATCTCCTGGTCGGGGATCTCCTCGGTAATTCTTTCGTATTTCCTGACCAAACGCCAGTTCAGCTCTTCTTCCAGCGCCGTATCAAGCCACAGGGAACGGATGATTCGGCTAGGCCTGCCTTTCGCCCCGTCCAGGACCCACTCCTTTTTTGGCAGAGCAGCCGGATCTACGGGCTCCGGAAAAACTACCGGCTCCATCATCTGGCCCATCATCCCGTCGCCAAGTATCATCACCGGATTGCGGTACTTGTCCGCCATGTCAAAGGCAGCGCGGGTCATGTCGGCAATTTCCTGGCCATATGCAGGAGCAAACACTATCAACCGGTAATCACCGTGGCCGCCTCCCTTGGTGGCCTGAAAATAGTCACCCTGTGCGGGTGCGATGTTACCCAATCCGGGGCCGCCACGCATCATGTTCACGATGACCGCGGGCAGTTCCATGCCTGCCAGATAGGAGATCCCTTCCTGCTTCAGGCTTATTCCAGGGCTGGATGACGAGGTCATCACCCTTGCTCCTGCGATGCTGGCCCCCATCACCATGTTAATCGAAGCCAACTCGCTCTCCGCCTGAACGAACACGGCGTCGTCCATCTTAGCGAAAGCAGCGGCCATATATTCCGGAAGTTCATTCTGAGGGGTAATGGGATAGCCGAAATAGGCCCGACAGCCGGATCGGATTGCGGCTTCTCCCAGCACATGCGTCCCCCGCATGAGTACTTTGCCTGACATGTTGCGTTCCTCTTGTTACGACTTCTTCGCTTTCTTGGCTTTCTTTTCCTTCTTGTGATCCGCGTGGTGCTTTGATTTATCTTTATCCTTATCCTTGTCTTTGTCTTTCACCTCGCGATAAACCTCGATGGCGACATCCGGACAGGTGATCGCACAAAGCGCGCAACCGATGCATTCTTGCTTGCTTTTTTTGTCGGACTCTTTCGGCGATCGGGCTGGATAGTACCCTTTGAGGTTCAGCTTATCGGAAATCTCGATGTTTTTCTTGGGGCAGACAACGATGCACAGGCCGCAGCCTTTGCACCTCTCTTTGTCGATCTCGATTCGGCCTTTCACTGTGGTTCTCCTGGATTGGTGGGACAAATATGTAGATTAACGCCGGGAAATACTCCTGTCAACAGAAAACTCCGGGCTTCGTGACCGGTCACCGACGTATACAAGGGTTGGACGCGCGGTGGTAAGGACGTCAGTACGGCCGGCATCCGGCCGGTCCTACTCTACAGCTTCGGGATCTTCCCGCGTAATTGCCCTTTTTCAGTCCTACTGGCCCCTCGGTTTAGTCCCCCGACAACAACGTCGCGACCTTTTGAAGGATTTCGGAAATCGTCTCCGGAGGCAGAATGCATACCGTCTGTGCGTTTCTGGCCCGCCAATCCAAACTCTTGATTTGGTCGGCCAGGATTGCGCCAGTCAACGCTAGTCCTTCAGGAATAAGAACCTCAAAGGGATAACCTTTGATTTGATTCGTGACAGGGCAAAAAAGAGCAAGCCCGACTCTAGCATTGTAGGCTTGGGGCGAAAGCACCACTGCGGAACGACGCCCTGCCTGCTCACGTCCGGCTTGAGGATTCTATCTGAGGATCGGCAATATTTTCGTCGCGGGGTTCCAAACTATCTTACCTCTCTCGGGCACGTGGCCTCTCCGACTCAGTGAGTCAGGTGAACCCTTGTATAGGCACAGGCTCAGATCTTCTGTAGCGTAGTCATGGTGCGAACGGACCTTCAAATGATGAATCTACCGCCCGCTTCCCGCTCCAGGGCGGCAGTCAAAAAGGAGCATGCAACGAAGACATAATGCAACGCAGTCGCCTCTTGAATTTCCCAGACGGTTCCCACGTCGGGATCCACGTCAACGCCGTGGTCTGCTGCATTTCTGACGTGGCCCAAGTACTTCGCGGCTTCCACCACCTTCTTTGGGAGGCGATTTCCTGTTCGAAATTTGTCCAGTTTCTGACAGATCCCGGCGGCTCCCGTAAGATTTACCCCCATTCTCGCTGCGAGTCGTGCTAGAAAAGACTCAACTGCTCTAGCCGCGTCGCCAACTGCCTCATTGGCCTGACTTGCCTTGGCCTTCAGCAAGGCCGTTGCCAACGGAATAATTACTTCATTTCTGTCCAGGAGATCTGCTCTCGTACCAATAGAACTCAGGATAGTTGCTTCAGCAGAGGCCTGATCGTTAGCTGCATCTGCCAACGACAAAAGATGATGGTCTACCCCCTGGTTTGAGCTAGCGTACCGACCGCCCCCTTGGCTAACGAGCGCACTAGTGTACGTGCCCAGGCTGATCAAAGTGTCCTTGATTTCTTCCCTATGTGCATCCAGATCAAGCAATGTCTTGGTTTGTTGTGCGGCAGTATCTCCTGAGTTGGTCGCCGCCAGTCTGTTCCGAAAAACTATGAAAGGCTGATAGGACTCCAACACGACCCTAAGCAAAGCTGCCTTTCGGTTTTCGTCCGGCGAGGCCACAAATGCTACCAACGGATTGGCAGGTTCGTAGACTGTGCCATCAAGCCTTGTTAGGCCGAGGTCGCATGCGAGGGTAAGGGCATTTTCGGCTTGAGCGCGTGACAGGTCACAGAAGCTTTCCACGCCATCGAGAGTCGCACGACCACTTGCCTGAACGGCCTCTACAGCTTGCACCACCTGTTCTGCCGTACTGTGGGCGAAGTGACGGGGCATGCCTACCGATCCTCGGAATTGTCATCGATCTTGTCATTGGGAGCACAGGCAAGTGAAGAAATTAGCGACTGCAACTTTGGACCCAACGTCTCTACCTCTTGCGCTGAGCAGTTTACATTAATCTGGATTTGAATCTGGACATGAGATCTTGTGCCAACCGGGGCCACCGATTGCACTATTCTGGCCGGCTCTACCTGAGGGATGGGAGGGGACAGCGGTTGAATCAGCCCGGGTTCTGCTGTTGATGACTCCGGCTCGCGATCTACTATAATTTTCCCGTCAACTTCCTTGATTAGTTCGGCAGCGCGAAGAATTCCAATTACCGTTCTCGCGCCTGTCATGAATTGTGCCTTCTTGGGTTGCCCCGCGGAATATGCAATATGGGCTTGCAATGTTTGCTCGTCCATGCCATTGCGAATTTTTATGGCAGCCAGCAATTTACTCAGAAAGTCGTTTCCCTCAACAACGCGCCGCCAGAATCTTCTGATTTCAGGCGGCATTTCGTGTCCTAATGCCAATGCCAGTTCCCGACCCAGTGACGTGGGCATTTTCTCCCGCCCTGACTCCAAGATTCCCGTCGCCGTCAGAAAACCTGCGTTGGCACTAATGACCGTTCGGTGTATCCCGACAAGCTTACTCATTTCATCGAGACTCGCCGGTTGCGATACGTGGCCATATGCCTTGATTATTTTTACCAACTCTTCGTAAGACGAGAGCGGTAATTTGAATTTCTCGTCGGGCATACTCTTTCCTCCTCCAACGGCTCTGGGCAGTCACTGCGCAACCATGCGCTAGAGCGCGGTTTTGACGGTCAAATCATATCCACAATATATAGGAATTGCTGGAGGTTAACAAGCTAAAACCCGCTTCCCGCGGCTGTGGACGTCCGTGAAGTGCTGCGATCACCTAATGCCGAGAAAGTGGTGTCGAGGCAGATCAGCCACTTTATTCTTTCGCTGAAGACTCAATCGCGTCAGCCCAGTGCTCCAGATGGGTCTTCAGAAGGGGATTTTTAGTGAGGTCGACGGACTTGCGGTATAACTCCACTGCCTTGGCCTTTTGACCAAGCTCCAGATATGCGATACCCATCATGGCGACCGACGCTATGTGCTCGGGGTCCAACTCGAGAGGACTGGCATAATTCAACATGGCCGTGTCGCCCGAGGCTTGAGCGATGTAGTCGCGGCCGTACACCCCGAAGGCGAACAAAGGCGACAATTTCCGGGCCTCGTGCCAGTCCATTACCGCTCGGAATACATATCCGCTCCTCATGTAGGCGCTGCCGCGGTTGACGTACGCAGAGTAGGACTTGGGGCTCCTTTCGATGAAACGGGTCCATAGGCTAACCGCTTGATCCAGTTGTCCGGCTTTGGCTGCGGTCAGCCCCATCTCAAAATCGTCGGCAGCGAGTGAGTGGGTTGACGAATAAAGAGGGACCACAGCGAGTATTATTGTGATACCGAGCCAATCAATTAATTTGCGAGACATGAATTGAGTCTTTTCGCTCCAATTTTCGGATCAATCGGGATGAAACGAGGGCACATTGGTCAGGTACGGACCGTTCCTATCTGAACGCGGCCCCAGGCACGGTCGCTCAAAATTGTGCGATACGCTACCCGCAAACACAAACCTCTACGCGTGAGGGTAGATGATCAATACAATTTATAATTCCGGTTCTTTAGCAACGCAGATCGAAGAACCGTCAAAGCCGCTCTACACAGTTTATGAAATAATTCTAGCATAGTGTCACCAAATGTGCCAAGAATTCGAAATGAGGGGCTCAACCGCTTCATATTCCGTTTGACATTTCTTTTACCGTTATGCTACCATTAGGAACCCTGAAAAAAACAGGGCTGATGCAAGGTCGAGAGCCCGGCGCTTCACCTGGATGCAGTTGCGAAAGCCGGGCTTTCGTTTGTACAGAATTCCTATGGGGAGGAGAGCCGACATGCCGGTATCTGAAAAGATTGCAGACTTCGCACAAAGGTCGTCGTGGATCAGGAAGATGTTCGAGGAAGGGGCTCGACTCAAACAGGAGCACGGGGCACAGAATGTCTTCGACTTCAGCCTTGGCAATCCGAATGTGGACCCACCCGATAAGGTCAAAGAATCCATCGTCAATGCTGCGCAAGATCCCTCACCCGGCTTGCACGCATATATGCCGAATGCCGGCTTCCCCCACGTTAGAGCTGCCGTTGCTCAAAAGATCAGCGAAGACGAAGGGGTGGAAATTAACGAGAACTTCATCGTCATGACCGTGGGCGCGGGCGGGGCCCTGAACGTATGTCTAAAGACAATCCTGAACCCCGGCGATGAGGTCATAGTCCCCAAGCCTTTCTTCGTGGAATACGTATTCTATGTCGACAACCATGGCGGCAAGGCGGTACCGGTCCCAACGCGAGACGATTTCTCACTGGATCTTGGCGAGATTGAAAAAGCAATCAATTCCAAAACCGCTGCTGTACTGATCAATTCTCCCAACAATCCCACTGGAAAAGTATATTCGGAACAGGAAATTCTGGGGCTAGGCGACCTTCTGGACCGAAAGAGCAAAGAGTTCGGACGAGCGATAGTACTCATTTCCGACGAACCGTACAGAGGGATAACTTACGACAATCTGACCGTCCCGAGCATTCTGAAGACTTACGCCAACAGCATAGTCGCCACTTCGTTTTCGAAGGATCTGTCTTTGCCGGGGGAACGGCTCGGATATATAGCCGTGAACCCCGGAATGGACAACGCACAAGCGACCATGGACGGTCTTGTTCTATGCAACCGGATTCTCGGGTTTGTTAACGCGCCGGCGCTGATTCAGCGTGCCGTAAAAAGCGTGCTGCGGGAGAAAGTGGACATATCGATCTACAAACGTAGGAGGGACAGACTGTACGGGGCCTTGACCGGGTTTGGCTACGAATGCGTCAAGCCGGAGGGGGCATTTTACCTTTTTCCCAAAGCGCCTATCGCAGATGACGTGGAATTTGTAGCCAGTTTGCAGAAGAAACTCATACTGACTGTGCCCGGCACAGGATTCGGCGGCCCCGGTTATTTTCGTATAGCCTATTGCGTGTCGGACGAGACGATAGAGGGATCTCTGAAAGGTTTCCAGGAGGCAATTACGGAAGCGCGATCCTGAGAAGCCGACCACTGGTTTGGGGACAGAAACGCAGATCAAGCCCATTCGGGCCGAGTATTTCTGGGGAATTTCTCGCCGCCCGAGTCAGAGCCCCAAGGTAAATCCACGGACTTTACTGCTCCAGGGCCTGCTTTAGTTGGACTTCCAGCTTATGGACCTTTGAACCCATTTCCAGCAAATAGGCTTTCTGCGACGCGGCTATCTCTTCCAACTCCTTTGTCTTTCTAACAAGGGCCTGGACTTCTCTTTGCCTCTCCTTTTCCTTCTCTTTAACTGCTTCAGGCACAGGGGCCGGCGCGGGGGGAGGCGTCGGCGCGCCCGGAGCTGCTGCGACAGCCTTGCGCTCCGTATCCACCGTTGCTTTAACCTCGGACAGTCCTGCCTCCAACGGGCCGATTTTGCCTTGAAGGTCCGCGATCACCGATTCTTTGAGTTTCGGGAGCGTCTTTTTCACTGCATTGACCAACTTGGTATTGTTATCCAGGACTTCCCTGCGGATCTCCGCCACGTGCTTGGCAAGATCGACCATGCTCTTGGACGCGTCCTCAAGACCCTTGGAAAGTGCGGTCAGGGACTTTTTGTTCGCAGCCAGCTCTTTCCCGAAACGAACCACTTCGCGATTGTCGGACTCCACCTTTTTTTGACCTTCAGCCAGGCCCTGTTCCAGCGCCTTTAACCTCTTGGCCACAGCCTCTCGGTCCTTTTGTGCTTCCTGGGCCCAATCGCGGAATTCTTCGAGCTTACTATTTACGGGCTCAACCTTGGTTTTCAGGTCCTGCGAGATCCTATCCTGTTGATCCTCGATGCGTTGGACGTCCGCGCTCAGGTCCTTGGAAGGAGCGAATTTCCCGGTGAAGTCCTTCAGATCGTTTTCTTGCTTTTGAAGTTTTTTCTCGAGCGTGGCGATCTGTTGTTTCAGGTCCGCGGTTTCTTCGGCGCAGCCCGCGAGAAGTGCAGCTGCCAACAAAGCGATTAGTATGACGGGGACACGATGCGGGAACATACAGACCTCCGAGTCCATTCTGTGGGTGCGAATGATATCAAATCATTGCGAAAACGCAAGCATAAACAATCAAATGGATACCGGATCTATGCTACACAGGTATCATCTTAACATCACGGTGTATTGATATCAAGCATCCGAGTACGCCGCGATTCTCAAGCGGTAATGGTTCGGAGCGGTTCACGGTCAGTTCGGCGCAAAAAAAACTATGGCAGTCACTGATCTGCAAACTACTCCCCGATGGTCCGCCGGTTGACACCGGCATAGCCCTATGCTAGAAGCGGAGGCGACTGACGTGAGCCTTGAGCAAAGCCATCCGGGAAGTTTAGTAGGCAAGTAAATCGCCGATGCTCCTTTTCCGGAAACCCACGTCACTAGTCGAGATGTGCCCTGGAAGACTTCGATTGCTAATGCCCCGGATCCCCGGGCCCCTCCGATGAACGATCGGCTGGCCTTTCACAATTTACTTTTGTGGAACCCGAACCTTATGGCTCCAGTCTTGTCTTTCAATAACGGGGACAGACATCGTTTCTCCGGAAAGGACATCCGATTCGGAACAAACGGGAGGTTTTTCATGCGGCTGTGCTGCAAGGCGGCAAGCGAAGGCCTATAATGGAACATGGAGGCGGACCATGGCGCAGGATGGAAAACCGTGCGCCCCAGAGCCGTATTGACGGATATAAGTGAGGAGTCAGCATGTTAGGTGGAATTGCGCGCAAACTGTTCGGTAGCAAGAATGAACGAGATCTCAGGAAGTTGGACCCGATTGTCCGGACCATAAATGAGTTGGAACAGGCCATGAAGGGGCTTTCCGATGACCAAATGAAAGCCAAGACGCTTGAGTTCAAAGATCGGGTCGCCAACGGCGAAATGCTGGACGACCTCCTTCCGGAGGTGTTCGCTCTGGTCAGGGAGGCTTCCATAAGAACGCTGGGTATGAGGCATTTCGACGTTCAGCTTATCGGCGGCCTGGTTCTGCACCAAGGGAAAATAGCGGAAATGAAAACCGGCGAGGGCAAAACCCTTGCTGCTACTCTGCCGGTCTGCCTCAACGCCCTAACCGGGCGGGGGGTCCACATCGTCACGGTCAACGATTACCTGGCTCAGCGCGACTCGGAATGGATGGGAGCGATCTATAACTTTCTGGGTCTGTCCGTAGGGGTCATTGTTCACGATCTGGACGATGAACAACGCCGCGCGGCATACAACTCGGATATCACGTACGGCACCAACAATGAGTTCGGGTTCGACTACCTTCGGGACAACATGAAGTTTTCCCTCGCGGATTACGTCCAGCGGGAACTGCATTACGCAATAGTGGACGAGGTTGACAGCATCTTGGTTGACGAGGCCAGGACCCCTCTTATTATTTCCGGTCCCACCCACGAGAATACAGATCGGTACTACAAGATTAACCGAATAATCCCCGGCTTGCACAAAGACGCTCATTACACCATAGACGAAAAGGCTCGTAGCGTAGTTCTCACCGAGGAAGGTGTTTCACGTGTGGAGAAGGCCTTAAACGTCTCCAACCTGTACGATCCTGCTCAGATTGAGACCCTCCACCATGTGACCCAGGGCCTCAAGGCCCACACCTTGTTTAAGAAGGATGTGGACTACATCGTAAAGGACGGGCAGGTCATCATCGTTGACGAGTTCACCGGCAGACTTATGCCCGGCCGCCGTTATTCTGACGGACTGCATCAGGCCCTGGAAGCCAAGGAGGCAGTCCGAATCGAAAACGAGAACCAAACGCTGGCAACCATTACGTTCCAGAACTACTTCCGCATGTACGACAAACTTGCCGGAATGACTGGCACGGCGGATACCGAGGCAGCGGAATTTAAGAAGATCTATAACCTGGAAGTAGTGATCATACCGACCAATCTGCCTATGATACGCGACGACAACTCGGACCTCATCTACAAGACGGAGGCCGAGAAGTTCGATGCCGCTATCGAGGAAATTCGGGACCTTTACCAGCGTGGCCAACCCGCACTGGTCGGGACCATCTCAATCGAGAAGTCCGAGCTGTTGGCCAGGCGTCTCAAGAAACTGGGCATTCCCCACAACGTGCTCAACGCCAAGAACCACGCGGGCGAAGCCGAAATAGTGGCCCAAGCCGGACGTTATAAAGGGGTTACAATTTCCACCAACATGGCCGGCCGAGGCACCGACATTATTCTTGGAGGCAATCCTGTCTTTCTTGCTCGATCCAAATCGAAGAAAGGCGAAGGCACCGACGAGTATAAGGAGCTTTTGGAGCAGTTCAAGGTCCAATGTGAAGAAGAAAAGAAAAAGGTCATAGAAGCCGGCGGACTCCACATCCTTGGAACAGAACGCCACGAGTCTCGGAGGATTGACAACCAGCTCCGAGGCCGCTCCGGACGTCAGGGCGACCCCGGGTCCAGCAGGTTCTACCTCAGCCTGGAAGACGACTTGATGCGCATTTTCGGCGGCGAAAGGGTGAAAATGCTAATGGAACGAGTCGGGATGGAAGACGGAGAGCCCATTGAACACCGGTATACCACCAAGGCTATCGAAAGCGCTCAAAAGAAGGTAGAGGCGCACAACTTCGACATCAGGAAGCATTTGCTGGAATTCGACGACGTGATGAACAAGCAGAGAGAAGTTATTTACTCGCAACGCCGCTTCATTCTCGGTGGAAATGATCTCAAAGAAGCTGTTCAAGATATGATCGAGGACATCGCTGAGGACATAGTCGGCCGTTTCACCGACGAACGTTCCCATTATGAAGATTGGGACGTTCCCGCCTTGAAGGAGGCCCTGTGGGGGCAATTCGGGCTGAAGTTCAACTTTGATTCGTTAGATCCCAAAGAACAAACCGTGGAGGGCCTTACGGAATATGTCCGTGAGCGAGCATTAGAAGGTTACGAGAACAAGGAGCGAGAAGTCACTCCTGAAATTATGCGGGAACTGGAAAAGTTCATTATGCTCCAGGCCGTAGACAACCAGTGGAAAGACCATCTGCTGAGCATGGACCACCTGAAGGAAGGGATAGGCCTTAGAGGCTACGGCCAAAGAGACCCCCTGAAGGAGTACCAGAGAGAAGGCTATGAGACTTTCCTTGACATGAGTAACCGCATTAAGGAGGAAACCGTTCGAAACCTTTTCCTTGTTAAGATCGCAGGCCAGGAGGACCTTGAAGAGTTGGCGCCCCCCAAAGAACAGGAAATGCTCCTCTCCCACGGCGGAGAGGGAGACGGCTCCAAACCTCGCACCGTACGCCGCCAGGTCGACAAGATAGGACGGAATGATCCTTGTCCCTGCGGCTCCGGGAAAAAATACAAGAAATGTTGCGGAAAGGCCGCGTAATCCTGGTAGAAGCTTGGCTGGTCGCCAGCCGTCCGGCGAGTACTGTGCTCCGCTTCGTGATCTGCCCTGGCCTGGCAGCCGTCATTATAGCTGTTGCCAAAAGTTTGGCCGTTTCGAGTGGCCTGCAGCGTCATTCCGACGAAAGCCGGTGATTAAGGCATTACTGTCGCTAAACACTATAAATGACCGTAAAACCGGAGACCGTCTTGGACATTTATTAAGGTTTCGAGGACCCACTTGAAGTTGATAACGGAGGGCAGGAAAATCATATCTTATCAGCGAGATCATTATGTTGACACCTCGGACTTGGTCATGCCTTTCCTGGACGACGTGAGCGGCACAATTCGCGGTTATAGGATTTTCACCGCGTGCCGGACCGTGAGAGGCAAGATCTTCAGGCTGGAGGATCATCTGGACAGGCTGTATTACTCTGCTTCAGCCATTTTCATGATTCCGCCCCTTTCCAGGGATAAGCTCCGGGAACTGTTGGCCGAGGTGGTCCAGAAAAATACGGCCACCAACCCGGAAGGGGATTTGCTTATAGACGTGGTTTTCAGCGGAGGACTTCACGGCAGCACTATGAAGCAATCGGGAGCAGGCGCTCACCTGTACATTGCGGTGCAACCGATGGAACCGCCGCCGCCGGAAGCTTACGAAAAAGGCGTGCCGCTAGCCACATTCCCGCACCTGAGATTGTGCCCGGACGTAAAGCTCCTGAACTACATAGGCGCTGTCTTGGCCCACTCTACGGTTGTCCCTCAACAAGGAGCCTGGGACGTGCTATTTGTGGACCCTCAAAATCGCCGAACAGTCCTGGAGGGATCAACATTCACCATTTTCTTTGTCGAGCCGCAAGGTGACATCGTGACCCCTCCGTTGAATGGACGCATTCTGGACAGCATCACCCGGCGAGTTGTTCTTGAGGTCTGTTCAAAGCGAAACGACCTCAATCTTCGCGAGGAGCCGTTGACGCTCGATCAAGTCATATCTTTCCCGGAGGCCTTCTTGGCCTCGACAACACGCAATGTGCTGCCCGTGACGCGGGTTGATGATACGGTAATTGGAACGGGCTTGCCGGGTCCGGTAACAAGAAGAGTAATGGAAGCGGTTCAGGAATATCTTGAATCGTACTGAACGGTGATCCCCCTGAGCCTGTTCTGTTCCTGATAGTGAACGCTTCAAAGGCTTTGCTCCGGCAGTTCCGCGAACATTTTGCCTATGAAATTAGTGTCCTCTGACTCGCAGAGTTCGCGACCTACCGCGGGGCATAATTTCTCTTGACAGAAGCTTGGACACCAAGCGATATTCTAATCACGCGGATCAGTTTTTTCCCAGATGAATTAGTCAATCCCATTTTGCGGGCGGAGTAACATATTCCGGCCGGCGCAGGAGGTGCAGTTGTGAGTGTTCCTGACAAGATCCAAACGTGGCAAATGGTGAAAGGGCCAACCTATGACAAGGAAGCCCAGAAGGTCACGGCTCCCGGAGAACTACAGAAAACGGAAATCCCGGTTCCCGAATTGGGATCAGGCGAAGTACTGGTCAAAATAGCGGGTTGCGGTGTTTGTCACACAGACATGTCCTATTTCTACGACGGCGTTCCCACGGTGACCAAGCCACCGCTGACTCTCGGGCACGAGATATCAGGAACAGTGGTGGCCGCGGGCCCGGGCGCGGAATCGTGGATGAACAAAGACGTCATCGTGCCTGCTGTAATGCCCTGCAATAGCTGCGACATATGCCAACAGGGACGAAACAATCGCTGCTTAGCCCAGAAAATGCCAGGGAACTCTCTGGGGATTTACGGAGGCTTTTCCAGCCATATTCCCGTCCCCGCGCAGGACCTGTGCCCGG
The DNA here is from genome assembly GCA_016212925.1 of Desulfomonile tiedjei. Lineage (NCBI taxonomy): Bacteria > Pseudomonadati > Thermodesulfobacteriota > Desulfomonilia > Desulfomonilales > Desulfomonilaceae > Desulfomonile > Desulfomonile tiedjei. The sequence continues at coordinate 45,617 of JACRDF010000040.1, read as the reverse complement.
TCAACGACCTGAAGGGACGGCCGTTGGAAAACTACGCGGTAATAGCCGACGCGGCTACCACGCCTTATCAGGCAGCCATAAGGGCGGATCTAAAGGCCGGCGAGCCGGTGTTAATAACCGGCGTGACAGGCGGAGTCGGCGTGTACATGGCACAGGTGGCCAAAGCCTTTGGCGCAAAGCCCATCGTGGGGATGGCCCGCAACGAAGAGAAGCTCCAGAGGGCCCTAGCTCTGGGAGTTGACTACGTGATCAACTCGAAAGGCAAAGACTTTAAAGGCATCCAGGAAGAATTCCGTGGCATAGCAAAGCAAGCCGGCGCCAAACACAACGTAGGGTGGAAGATCTTCGAGTGCACGGGAGTCGGCGCGGCTCAGGACACCGCTTTAGGACTTCTGGGGTTCATAGGCAAGCTAATAGTGGTCGGCTTTGGCATGCAGAAGAACTCTTACAGCATGTCCCGTCTAATGGCTTTTGACGCGGAAGTCATCGGAACGTGGGGGTGTCTGCCGAAGTATTATCCCAAGGTCTTGGAAATGGTGCAATCCGGCAAGATTCAGATCGACCCGTTGTTGGAGACTCGTCCCATGTCCACCATAGCCCAGGCCTTTGAAGAGGCCCACAGCGGCGGCTTGACGAAACGGATCGTGCTGACGCCGGATTTTTAGGCTGGCGCTAAATTTCCTGGAAAGGCAACCCGTAAGACGGCGGGCACAGCCCCTACACGTGAACCCGACGCCTGTCTTGGTTCTTGTAGGGCGGGCCGTGCCCGCCGATTCGCGACGGATCCAACAAGCTCTCTCTGTGAGGCTTGGAAATTCGAGAAAGGGGGGTGCGACGACTATGAGTGATCCGACCATATTGGACCGGACGTTTCATATCATCATGACACACATGGTGGAAACCGGTCAGGCTCCACATTACACGGAACTCGCGCAGAAGCTGGACCTCTCCATGGAAGAAGGGCGAAAAGTCCTGCACAAACTTTTCGAGTCGGGGATTCCGGGGTGGCTTTTCCCCAACACGAGCCTGATTGCTTCCTTTGCGCCCTTTAACAACCTTCCCACACAGTACAGGATAACCATTGACGGTCAGCAGAAGTGGTTCGGCCAGTGAGGGCTTGAATCGCTGGCGGTCTGCTGGCTCTTTCCCGGGAAAACGGTGCAGGTAGATTGCCCATGTCTGGACTGCGGACTCCCCATCAGCATGGAAATACGTGATGGGGTGGTTCTTCGAGCGGAACCCGAAAGCGTTATCGCGTATGTGGCGGTTCCTTTCGGGAAGTGGCGAAACGACCTGCCCTATGCTTGAAGCACAATGAATCTCTTCCGGTCGGAAGAGCACATTCGAAACTGGGCACAGTTCGATGCCGGGACAGAAGAGGGGATCCTTCCGCTGAACGATGTGGTGAAGCTTTTCTCAGGCAGCTATTTTCGCAAGCGCCTTGATCCCGATTGGGTATCCTGCATGCGAGACTACGCCATGGAAATGCTGGCAACACTAAAAGAAATGGGCAGAACCGGCCCATTCTGGAGCCGACCGACAAAATAGAAGGGGGATACCTCCAGGGTTCGCTCCTCCTGATAAAAACAAGAAACAGCCCCGTAGACATGTGATCCACGGGGCTGAATTTCTCAGAGGAACGTCTTGGAAGTTAGTTCGCGGTTTGCTGATTCACTGGTCTGCGAGCCAGTGCAATCCGATAGATGTCATATACGTCGTACACCTCAATTTCCTCGAACCCTGCCCGCGTAAGATTGTCCTCGATTTCTTCGCGCGTCTCGTAAACATCGCAGACTTCCCCACGAGACCCGAACAATCCCACCGTCCCGCCAGGCACCAAGAAATTGAACATACAGGAATAAATTGCCGGGCGCAGGTGTGGTTTAACGTGGGGAATCATGAAAGAGCTGATAACCTTGTCGAATGGCTTTTCAGGGCTGTAGTCTTCAACCGATGTGGCGTGAAGGCAAGTGTTTTCCAGGCATTTCTTCTGCACTTTCTCTTCGGCTAACTCTATCATGTCCGGAGAAAGGTCTATACCAACGACTTCCTTCGCGGTTCCGGCCGCGACCACCGTGGCCGAACCCGTGCCGCAACCGACGTCAAGGACCCTGTCGTCATCCGTGACGGTCAATTCGATCATGCGTCGGAGGCCTTTTTTATAGCCAGGGTCCATGGCCCATTGCAGGTCGTAACTTTTGCGGCGGTACTTATAATAGAGCTGGATTGCTCTCTCCGACGGCAGCAACTTCACTATGGTGGTCCCCTGAATATATGCCGTTCTCAGGACCTTGACCACTGGTCGCAACAACCGGCGGAGTGGAGCATGATCCTCACTCACCATCGTATCGTTCATCCTATAACCCCCTGTCAGACGTTCCCTCAACTAGATAAGACACCAAGTCTATTACACGGCCCAAAAATAGGCAAGCGAAAAACCGCTGTTACGAACCAATGGCCGCATCACAAGCGGCCTTCCGGCCGGCGTGTATCGCATTTTGGGCCTGTTCCACTCCAAAGTTCAATATGAGCCGCACTGCACAGGACCCCATTTCTATTAGGTCCTTGACCGTCGAATCCTCTTCGGACGCGAAATTCGTGAGCACAAACTCATCCGGCGCGACCCCTGCAGGCGGCCTGCCTATGCCGAGCCTCACTCTGACAAAGTCCCGAAACCTCAACGAGTCGGCTATGGAGCGGATACCTTTATGCCCGCCGTCACCGCCTCCCACCTTGATACGGACCTTGCCGAAAGCGAGATCCAGGTCGTCATGGATCGCTATCATGGCTTCCGGGTTGGCGTTCAGCCTACGCAATACCGGCGCCACGGCTTTGCCGCTCAGATTCATGAATGTCTGGGGTTTGAGCAACGTTACTCTTTTATCCGCGATTTCAATATCGCAAATCAGGCTCTTTTCCCGGTTTGTCTTCCATGAGGCATCAGTCTGCCCGGCCAATTCGTTTACAACCATAAACCCCAGATTGTGACGGTGGCGAGCGTAATTCTTTCCCGGATTTCCGAGTCCTACTATCATTATTTGGTGGCCCGAAGGGCTGCCTCGCACCTTCCCATTTCTCCTCTTTTCTGCTACAGCACTGTTTACGCGCAAGTTGCGTGAAGTGTCAAGTCGGTGGCCCCAATGTGACGCCCCAAGCCTTCAGTAAACATGTAGCCAAAGCCTTGGAAGAATTGCCCGCGGAGTTTCAAGAGAGAATGGAGAACGTCGAGGTCCTGGTGGAGGACTTTGCGGACATGGAGACACTTCACTCCCTGGACCTCGAATCGCCGTGGGAGCTGCTGGGATTATACGTGGGAGTCCCGATTAACGAGCGAAGCGTTTTCAGCCCCGGCTACCTTCCCGACCGTATTTACCTTTACCGGAGGCCCATTCTTCGCGCGGCCGGCAGCCTTCAGAACGTGGTGACTACGATCAGAGAAGTGGTCATCCACGAAGTAGGACACCATTTCGGCTTTGACGATGACGAACTGGAAGAAATGACGGGGCAGACCAAGTGAAGAAAGCTGTTCCCATGGAGCAAGAAAAGAGAAAGCGGCGAAGAGAGCTGTATGTGGCACTCGTGGCCGCAATTCTCATAGCGATTATATTCCTTGTAGAATCGGAGATCGCTCGTTCAGCGGAAGAAATACCTTTTGCCGGGCACCTGTTGCTTTTCGGCCTGCTCTCCGTGGTGACCCTCCTGCTCATTCTCGTGATCTTCTTTTTGATCCGCAACCTCTTCAAAATGTTGTTCGAGCGCCGGCAAAGGGTGCTGGGCTCAAAGCTGAAAACGCGTCTTACCCTGGCGTTCGTGGCCTTGACCTTGGTCCCGACCGTGGTGCTGTTCATAGCCAGCGCCAGCGTCCTGCACACGACGATCGAGAGCTGGTTTACGGCTCAGGTGGAGGACTCGCTCCAATCTTCCCTGGTAGTTGCCCAGGCCTATTATCAGAACGCTTCGGACAAAGTGGTCGGTGCGGGTTCCAGGGCCGCGTCACTAATTGCCTCCAGTGCCCTCCTCGATCCGCCTCGTCGAGACGACTTAAAGGTGTCAATGGAAACGTGGAGAGCCGCGGACGGTCTAAGCGGCTTGTACATTTATTTCCGGGATTCCGCCCCCCCTCTGTTTGCGAAGGACCCGGCTTTGAAAGAAGTAGCCCTGCCGGCTCCGGTGTCAAGCTTCCTCAAAATAGGGTTCCAGGGTGAAAAGACGTCCCAGATAATACCGCTTGAAGGCGGCGGCGACGTTATCAGAGGCATATTTCCCGTAGTGGCCGGTGACAACGGCCCTGTTCAGGCCGCGTTGGTGGCGGATTATTACATTCCGCGCTCCCTGGCAGCCAGGCTCTTTGCCATTTCCAACGCTTTCGGCGATTACCAGGAAGCCAAACGGATGAAAGGGCCGGTGAAGACCATCTACGTCCTTATACTGCTCATGGTGGCTCTGCTGGTAATTTTCATCGGGTTCTGGTTCGGTATGTCCATCGCCAGAGACATTACCGACCCCATACTGGGGCTTGCGGAGGGGACCGGCAAGATCGCGGCCGGAGACCTCGATGTGTACGTAGAGCCCGTGGGGGACGACGAATTAAGTGTGCTTGTGCGATCGTTCAATCAGATGGCCGCTGATTTGCGAAAGAACCGCGAGGAACTGGTCAGGATGAACCTTGACCTTGAGAGCCGCCGCAAGTACATGGAAACAGTATTGAAAAACGTCGCGGCCGGGGTCATGGCGTTGGATTCGGAAAAGACCGTGACAGCGATCAATAATTCAGCCAAACGTCTACTCGGTATTTCCGAGACAGATCCTGTCGGGCGGCCGTTGCACGAAATCCTTCCCGAGGAGTCCGAGACACCCATTTCCGAGGTCCTCGAAAGCCTGCAAGACTCCGACGCTGAAGCCCTGGAGAGACAGATAGCGCTCTCATTCCCCGAGAAGTCTCTTTCCCTGCTTTGTTACGCCAACAGCCTGCGGGACGACGAATCTCACGATCTGGGAGTCGTGCTGGTTTTCGAGGACATGACGCATTTGATCAAAGCGCAGCGAATGGCTGCCTGGCGCGAAGTGGCACGTAGGATAGCGCATGAGATAAAGAATCCCCTGACACCGATTCAGCTTAATGCTCAGCGCATCCGCCGAAAGTACATGGAAGTGCTCAAACCGGACACCGCAGTGCTCGATACATGCACTCGGGCCATTGTGGATCAGGTCGAGCAGCTCAAGCACATGGTCAACGAGTTCTCGCAGTTCGCTCGAATGCCCGCGGCCAATCCGGTCCCTAACGATCTCAATATGTTGGTCGGCGAGGTTGTGGAACTCTATCGTCAAGGACATCTCAAGACCGGATTCTCTTTCTTCCCCGATCAATCGGTCCCGATTTTCGATCTGGACAAGGAGCAGATGAAGCGAGCAATGGTCAATCTCCTGGACAATGCGGTCAGAGCGTCCGGCACTGACGGCCGGGTGTTCGTGAGAACAGCCTACGACCCCGAGCTTTCCATCGCGTCTATCGAGGTCGCGGACAATGGCTCGGGAATCGCTCCGAGCGACCGAGATCGGTTGTTCGAGCCGTACTTTTCGAGAACACCGGGCGGGACCGGGCTGGGGTTAACCATAGTTAGCACAATCGTTTCGGATCACAATGGCTTCATCAGAGTGAAGGACAATCCCGGAGGCGGGGCTCGATTTCTCATCGAATTGCCGGTCCGGAAGAGATGATGAAAGATGATGAACACGAATCGCTGCTTGACCGTGCCGCGGAAGTCATCCGGTCCGGCGGTCTGGTGATAGTCCCGACCGAGACTTTTTATGCGTTGGCGGCTGACCCTTTTCAGGAAGGAGCAGTGCGAAGGGTTTTTCAGGCTAAGCTGCGGGATGAGAGCATGCCGCTCCCGCTCATAGCCGCGGACCGAGGGACCGTGGACAAGGTCATTGCAAATCTTGCACCTCTCACGAAGCGGCTGATGGATAGCTTCTGGCCTGGGAGCTTAACCATACTACTCGAAGTGGCGATTCCTGTGTTCGAGCTATTAAGAGGACCCTCCGGGAAGATCGGAGTCAGGGTGCCGCCACCCTGCCCTGCCAGAACTTTGGCGGAACGCGTTGGCGGATGGATAACAGCCACCAGCGCCAATTTGTCCGGGCACGCGAACCCTAAGCGATTAGCCGACATAGCGCGAGAGGTGCAACGGGCCGCGGATATGGTCCTTGATCTTGGGCCTGCGCCTGGCGGAAAGCCCTCCACCGTGGTGGAACCCGTAGGAGAAAGCTTGCGAGTCATCAGGGAAGGAGCCATATCTCTGGCCAGGATAAGGGATGCCGGATTCAATTTGGTTCAGGTGTAAGTGTTCGGTTACGCCGATAGGTTTCGAAAAACCATTTCACCGCAGAGACCGCGGAGATCGCCGAGGGTAAGAGCGCACGGCCGTGCGCTCCTACCTGTCTCTGCGTTTTTTCTGCGTCTTCTCTGCGCCCTCGGCGTTCTCTGCGGTGAAAGATCTCTTACTTTCCCGAGGAATATCATCCTATAGGCCAATAGAAGCGAGGAAACGCAAATGGCCGATTTCGACAAACGCAAAATCAGCGCGAAGCAAATCGTGGCCGACATCCGGGCGGGCCTGGATGACGCGCGGCTTCAACGGAAATACGGCCTTTCACATGAAGCCCTTGAATCGGTTTACGGCAAATTGATAAGGGCCGGGGCGCTAAAGGAAGTCGAGATTCGGGGCCGGCTGGCTTCTGGGTCCGGCGAGAACGAGGAAAGCCAAGAGAAAGGCCCAACCCCGGGACCACTTTGCCCTTCCTGCAACGCTCCCGTGCCTACAGGATCGGCGGAATGCCCGAAATGCGGGATTGTGCTATCAAAGTTCGCTCCCATCGAGGAACCAGCTTACTCTGTCCACCTGGGCCCAGTCGACGATTCGGAGTTTGACTCCAACCCCTCACGGAAATGGGTATCCATTGCATTGAGTATCATCGTACTGGCCGTCTGCGGAGTGGCGTTGATTCTGTGGGCTGTTCACCGAGACAAAGAAAAGCTGCGAGTCGCCACAGCTGACGCGCCTCAGGCGGTCGAGGAGGTCGCCGGCCAGTCAGATGCTTCGGAAGAAGACGCCAGTGAAGATCAGTCTACGGAAATCGATGCTGATAGTGAGCCGATGACAGTAGAATCCCAGGAAGGCGTTGTCGCGACAGGAGAACCCGAAGCATTAGAACCAGCGAGAGAAGGGCCCGGAAAGGAGATTGTTCATTCTCGGGCGCCTGTCCAAAGCATTCCAATGCCGCCCGCTGACAAAGGCCAGTACGTCACGGGCGAACTGCGACGTTTTACCTCGGCGGATTTTAAGAAAGAGGTCGTCGAGGCATCAAAAACCTTTCCAGTGATTTTCCAGTTTTACAGCGACACTTGACCTGCTTGCAGGCGGATGGCATCCGTCTTCAGGGAAGTGGCGAAGGAGACCAAGGGGAAAGCCGTGATCGGGATTGTTATGACCACCGACAGGAACCTGGTAAGGACGTTCGGTATAAGGAGTGTCCCGGCCATATACGTGGTCAGAAACGGTGAGGTCATGGAGTCTTTTGTGGGAGCCGTGCCAAAAGCAAAGATAACGCAACTGCTGCAACAACATGGCATGTGAAGCTCTCTGGGTTCGTTGACATCCCGGCGGTTGATACCCGCAAATACCATTTCACCGCGGAGAACGCGGAGATCGCTGAGTGTAGGGTCGCACGGTCGTGCGATCCTACCTCTTCTCTGCGGCCTCTGCGTTCTCTGCGGTAACGGATTGCAACTCCGCAAATGGCCTTGACATGCCTGACGCCAGACATTAAGATAGGCTGCCATGCTGGGGGATCGTCTAGCGGCAGGACGGCGGGTTCTGGCCCCGTTAACCGAGGTTCGAATCCTCGTCCCCCAGCCAATAACCCATTGAAATAATCACAGTCAGCACTCCTTATACCACTCGCCAAAAAAGATATAACATTCCCGACAGTTGTCATTGCGAGGGCGTCAAGCCCGAAGCAATCTCAGCAGTGAGAGATTGCTAGTGGGACCGGCATCTTGCCGGTCATCCTTGATAGACAGGCGGGAGGCCTGTCCCACTATTCTCTCCCTGCAATGACAGCTCTCATCACGCGTGTTACGAAAATAATGGCGAACTGGGATCAAAAGAGACTTAGAGCATTCGACCAACGTTGTGTTAGAGTATGCAGCACGAACGATAGAGGTGAATACATGACGAAGTTGTTATCCAGTCTAATAATCGCTCTGACTTTAATGCTAGTGGTTTCTCTGAACGTTTTTGCTCAAGAGACAATTACCGATTGTGAGCAACGATGCGGCCGCCGCACGGACATGGGGGCAAGAGTAGGTCCCTATCAAGCTATTGCTGAGTGTATGGATCGTTGTAGCAGGGAATTCTGGAAGAAGGTCGATCAAAAAGACAAAGACCTGGAAGAGACAAGGTGACCGTCTTTGCTCATTGACCGAAAGTCCGGGGAGTCGCTTCCTCGTCCCCCAGCCAGTAACTCTTTCATATCATTAGGCTTACGTCCTTCAAAGAAGTGTCTGCAGTTTGCATGTCATGTTGAATTCCAAAAGCAGCATTCGTGTTATGGCAAATCAGTTGCCATTGGCGAACCGACTAACCGCTATTTTTTGCTGTCCCATACCTTAGGGGGTTGGACATGAAATGTCCTAACTGCGGATTGGAAAGCCCGGAATCCGCGACGAAATGCTCCTGCGGGTTCGATTTCATTTCAGGGGTGCCCGCAGCCATAAAAAATTCTGTCAAGGTCGGTGCGAAACGTCGGAACCCTCTTTGGGCTGGAGTCTTGTCACTCGTCGTACCCGGCCTTGGTCAGGTTTACAATGGGCAGGTACTAAAAGGCGTGGTTTTCTATGTTACGCTGGATTTGTTTATCTTGGTTGCGGGCTTGAGCGGGCTGCTTTTCAATCTCTGGGGACTGGTTGCCTTCCTTGCCTTCCCATTTATCTTGAGCGCGGCAGCAATTGTCGAAGCAGTCATGACCTCTCGCAGGTTAGGTTCAATCGTTTTGCGGCGATACAACAGGTGGTACGTGTATGTCCTCTTGATAGTCATCCAGGCGGTGGTTAATCACTTCGTTTGGTCAGACCGGGCTCTCTATAGGGTGGAGAGCTACAGGATGCCAGCAACTTCAATGGAACCCACTCTCAGACCTGGCGACCACCTCATCGCGCGAACGGACTACTACGCCCATAACAAACCAAAGCAATCAGAAATTGTGGTTTTTGTGTACCGGGGGGAACCGTCAAAGGAATTGGATTTCATTAAACGAGTTGTGGCCGTTGAAGGTCAAAAGCTTGAAATCCGCGACAAAAAGCTCTTTGTGGATGACCAAGAATTAGTGGAGCCTTGGGCAGTTCATCGCTCGCCTGAAATCTGGCCCGAGGCGAAAGGACCACGAGACAATGTCCGGCCAGTAATTGTGCCAAAAGGCCATGTGTTTGTCATGGGGGACAACCGAGAATTCTCCCATGACAGCAGGTTCTTTGGTTTTGTAGATATCCGCGAAATAACAGGAAAGCCTCTGTATATCTATTGGGCGGATGACATGAGAAGAATTGGAACGCCTGTTCGATAGCCGTTTCGCCAGCCTTCTTCCCTCAGACATAGTCCCGCTCTCAAAAAACCGGAATCCTATCGGATCAGCGGTGCATCTCTACATTAGGGACACCTCGGAATTAGTGGGACCCGAAAGCGTAACCCGTGGGTACAGGAGGTTTGCAAGATGGCGGAAAAAGGAATTATTAATGGTGTGGATGTTGACCAATTGTCCGCAATGGTCGACGCGATAACCGAGAAGCCGGGAATCGCGAAATTTACGTTTCGTGCCAAGAATCAATGGATTAAAGGCGGCCGCAATCGAACCACGATCGAGGAATTCTACGGAGCTTGCGAAACACATAAGCACAGCAAGCCTTTCGTCATTGACAAGGATGAGCCTCCGGTCCTCTTGGGTGAGGATCTCGCAGCAAATCCCGTGGAGTATCTCCTCGCAGCTTTGGCAGGCTGTCTGACCAGCACATTGATCTACCATGCAGCTGCCAGAGGCATGGGTTAGTCAATTCGTGATTACTTTCGAGAACAGCTATAGACTATGCAAGACGAATGATAGAGGTGAATCAATGACGAAGTTGTTATCCATTTCAATACTCACTCTGACTTTGTTGCTGGCGATCTCTATGAACGTATTTTCTCAGGAGACAATTACCGATTGTGAGCGACGATGCGGCATCCGCACGGAAATGGGGGGAAGAGTAGGTCCCTATCAAGTTATTGCCGAGTGTCTGGATCGTTGTAGCCGGGAATTCTGGAAGAAAGTCGATCAAAAAGACAAAGACTTGGAAGAGAAAAGGTGACCGTCTTTGCTCATTGACCGAAAGTCCGGGGGGCAAATCGTCGTCCCCCAGCCAGTAACCCACTGAAATAACTAGAATCGCCTTCCTTCAAATCCCGATGCAAATTCTACAGAGGCGCCTTTACCTTCACCTGCGAACCTTCCCACAATTTCGTTCACTGTGACTGACACCAAACCGTCACAAGTGCCCACTAGCTTGGTACCCCCCTTGGCAAATCGTTTCTTACAATCCCCAAGGATGTTCGGCGACCTCCGGAGCCTCTACAAATAAGAGGAGTGAGAAAACCCCTCGCCTCGGAGGAAGGCTTTGAGGCGCGAGCCATTACATGAGGCTGCCGCGCCCTGTGCTGTGAGACTTTCATGGACTACCATTACGGCCTACTTAAAGACCTGCTTGCACTCAGACCAATAAACCCGGTCTTTTAGTTGGTCGGCCTTTCCGATTGTATCCGGCTACTTCACCTGGATCTGGTGCAAGCTGAAACTGACATTGTTGTTGAAAGGGAAGCTGATACCCCAGTCACACCCTCGGCGGTCTCCGAAATCGACTTCCGCCTTAATGAAGTAGTAGCCAGGCGGAATATCTGTCGGCACTACGCATTTGATTCCATTCTGCACTACTATTAAGCCTGGAAAGCTATTGGGTAGCTTGTAGCTGCCAATGGGCCAGGACGAACCAATCGGATCATCGGCGCGTCTGTGGTCTACCAGAGAGAAATCAATTCGTGCCGCTTCATTGTTGCCCAAACTGATGCTAGTAATAGTGACCTTGTCAAGATTGAACGATTCTCCCCGACTTATTTCTTTCGGAAAGCTGGACTCCGTATACACGTGTCGAGGTGTAGCAGGGTCGGGGCTGCTGGCAGGCTCCACTGTGAAAAGATGAACAGCGTGATCCCGGAATCTGGGCAACTCCCCCCCAGGGTATCGTTGCAAAAGGGTCGAGACATCATGGACCCACAGCGTAGCAATTGCCCCATAATTTCCAGGCTCCGGGTAGTTCATTATCGAGGGAAAACCAGCCACGTGTTTTTCACCCCACATATGGCCGAGTTCATGGAGCGCTAGATTCCGAAAAGGCCATTTCGGTGAAGTACCCTGATACCACGATTCGTCTTCGGTCGAGGTCCATAGCGAGTCAGGACCTTTGAAGAAGATGTCAGCTTCCAAGATTTGCCCCGTCGAGTCAGAAGCGGCCGCAGTAACACCTGAAGCCCTGCCAAAAACCCGCCCAAATTGTCTTTGAAGATAGTCATCGTCAACGAATCCGTGAATATCGAAAACGTTGTCTCCCGTTCCTCCAGTCCAAGCAGGGGTACTTGATCCTGCCCGCTGAACAAGTAACCCGGGCCGGAAATCACTCCAAATGTCCATTCCATTCTTAACAAGGCCGCTCCACGGGTCGCTCATAGGGATGTTCACCTCGATGGGGAGCTTGGCACTCTGAGCGGTGACCATCCCAGATTTTTGTGAGGTGGGGCAACACACTTCCGCCGCATTGGGTTCAGAGGGCGCTTTGGGGGCAAGTCCCGGATGCGTCAGAGACTTGTCGCGCGGACTCGTGCTTGAGCGCCTGACAGCTTTCAGGTACTCAGCAAAATCCCTGAGACTGGTACAACATGGCTGGCCTCCCGAAGGCGAACTAACTAATGGAGCAACCAATTTCTCTCCATTCTTTTCGACCACTCTAAACACTCCCTGGTCACCCCCGGAGAACGGCACGACGGCTTTGTTGCTTTGCCAGTCCTTATCTAACATCAACAAATAGGTTCTTTCCTTTTCAAACTCTGGCATGCCTAATATCTGCATGGACCTGCCGTTCAGCGTACCGCCCCATAGTTCCAGGTGAAAGGTTTTGAGTGCGAAAGGTTGGAAGGATCCAATGACATCTTCCACGTCGAAAGCGTGATCAGTAACTATCACTGTCTTAGACTCATTTAGCCATCGAGATCTGGTCTCACGTAATTTCGCCACGACAATTAAATCCGCCTCACTTGCAAGCTGTCTCATAGTCGTTGGTGGAAACGATAGTGAGTGAGCCGTGGTGGCATACCCCAGCCCCAGAATAGCCGCCAAAGCATACGCGCACAAGAAACCTATGGATGAATTGAGCTTCAGCCGCCTCGGTGCCAAGACGCCAATTGTGTTCCCTGACATGGTGAAACTCCTTGATAATTGAACATCCAGATGCCACAGCATTTGTAATCCCCTTCAGACCGACCCTAGAAAAATGTGTCGTGCGTAACAAATATTATCTGCCGGCACTCGATTGCTCTCTTGCCAGACTAACTTCAATTTTGCTGACATGCATCTCGGCGTGCAAAACGCCTGGAAACGTATGCTTCCTACCGTCCCAATACTCATTAAAGAAAAAGTGCTTTATAACCCTGTTGGTAAAGGTAGAACCAATGTACTCCGCCGCCCCAAATCATGACGATATACACTCCCGCGGCTCCCGCCAGAATGGAGATCACGGCGCCCAAGGGGACCACCTTTGTCGGAGCGTCGTGACTCGATCGGACCCACCAGCGACAGACTATTTCGCACAGGCCCATCTGCAGCGACGCGGCCGCCAGGTACACGATAAACTGACTGTTCAGGGCGTAGTACAGAGACTCACCCAATGTGAAGAACTCCGTTACCCTAATGATTTCGGTAACAGACCAAAACAGGGGGATCGCCAGACAGGCAACAACCCTTTCTCTCAAACTCGCGCCTCTGAAAAAAGCAATAGGATAGATAATCAGAGAGCCGCCCATAAGGATCACAATGTGCCCGAGACCGGCAAAAAAAGCCGTCCACTGGTGTAGTGCCTCATTGTTAATCCGCCAGGCCGCATTGTAGATCAGCAGCATGCCAAGCACTATTGCCACGCCTGCGGCCGCAGGAAACACGAACCGTTGTGCCAAAGTCGTTCTTTGCATGGCCAACCCCTGAATGTCGGGAACATGGGACAGAGTTCGCTGGATGACGATGCCAACCCACGGAGCCGTCTCTTGCACGATTATTCGATCTTCTTCCCCTTTTTCAGGTCCTCCAGCATCCCCTTCATTTCAGGCAGGAGACGCTTTCCCTCATCGGTGTTGATGAGATTATGCTGTTGGCGAGGATCTTTGACCACATCGTATAGCTCCGGGGGCCGTTTGCTCGAATATTCAATATATATGTGCGTCTTAGTCCGCACTGCATTTATACCGGGCACGTTGTACGGGAAGTCCTTGAAATACTCGTACAACCAGGCCTTTCTCCCGGGAGAGGACTCGGATTTCAATATGGGCACAAAGCTTTCCCCTTGCATGTGTTCGGGTACCGGCAAGCCTGCGGCTTCCAGCAGACTCGGCGCAAGGTCTACGTTCAGCACCATCTGTTCCGCTCGTCTACCCGGGTCTTTGATCAGCCAAGGACAACGCACGATCAACGGAATGCGTATGGCCTCCTCGTAAGCCCATCGCTTGTCTACCAGGCGATGTTCGCCCCAGAAATATCCGTTGTCTCCTCCGTACACCACGATGGTGTTGTCAGCGAGCCCCGACTCGTCAAGTTTCTTCAAAAGGCGGCCTACGTTTCGGTCCACGTCTACGACCACGCGGCAGTAATTTCGGTAATGATGATCGAGCGTCCCGAATGTGCCCGCGTACACCGCGCCGTTCATCGAGGTTACCCAGGTATCGGACTCCTTGGGATAGGAAATCTTCACGTCCTCGTATAAGCGGGCCAAGTCCTTGGGGGGACTCCATTCATGGTGGACCGCCTTGTGCGACAGGTACACGCAAAAAGGATTGTCACGTTTCTTGGAGATGAACTCCATGGCCAGGTCAGTGAGTTCTTCCGTGACGTATGGTTTACGAGACGGGGTTTCCACGCCATTCACAATAAGGGGGCAGTTCCAGTACCGCCCTTGCCCACCTTGGATCGTGAAAGTCACGAATAGATCCACGCCCCGCAGCTTCGGCAACCGTCCAGGCATATGCCACTTACCTATAAACGCAGTGTCGTAACCTGCTTGCTTGAAGAGTTCCAGAAACGTGACGCTTTGGTCTTTCCAAGGCGTAAGGTTGTTCTGAACGCCGTGGCTGTGGGCGTACAGGCCGGTAAGAAAGCTCGCCCTGCTGGGACTACACAGCGCAGATGTGACAAACGCGTTTGAAAAGAGCATCCCATCGGAGGCCAACCGATCCAGGTTTGGGGTCTTGACGACCGGATGGCCCGCACAGCTCATGAAGTCCCAGCGATGATCGTCGGTGAGGATGAATACTATGTTCGGCCTTTCCGTGCCCGCAGCGCTCGATAAAGGTGGGGTTGCCGCTGAAAGCCCTATAAGCAGAAGCACCAGAACAATCACCGGTAGCTTTAATCTTCTTTCATGATCCATGAGAACCCCTTTGGGCCTGGTTAACCGGCTGATCTCCCAGGTGACCGGCAGGTCAAAAGTACGTCAGATCCGGAAAGCCTTCAAATTGTTGACATGCCCCCAGATTATGTACCACTTGTTAAGTTAGAACTATATAAATCTTTCCTCCCCGGATGGAAAGCGGATGGCTTGGGAAGGTAGGAAGGACCCACTTCATTCTAACATCCCTATGCAAATTCCCCGAGGTTTTTCAGCGTTGGACGGAGGTGTATCAAAAATGAAACGCCAGTGTCCGTGGGGGGGTTAGGCGGGCTGGCGTTTCTAGTGTATGTTTTTCTTGCGCACTCCTGCAAAGCAACTTGTGTACCAAATCCCACCGGCAACAAATCTTAGGATAACTATCTGGTTTTGCAAAGATATTACTAATAGACCTTCGGATGAGCAAATTAGAAAGACGGGTCCAGAGGATCGGGACTGTAGACAGGATTCCCCGCATGTGAGGTCTCCAGTACTCATCCGCGATTTTCCTGGCGTGCTCGGCTTTTCTATTGTGGCGTGAGTTCCGGAACCGTTTCTACTATTTCTGTTGTTCCAGGTCCTTTTCTCGGCGGTCAAAGTCTTGCCAGAACTGCTGCTCGCATTCCTGAACGCATCGGGCGTAAAGATTGGCTCGCGGATCATTGGGACCAAACATTACGCCGTAACGTTCCCTGCAATCTCGCAGGCAATCGTCTCGGCCAGAAGCTCCTTGAAAAAGGTCAATATTGCCGTACTGCGGCCCCCCGGCGGCCTGCGTTGGAGAATCCGCCGGGCGCACTTGAAAACAATATGCAAACCCTGCCAGAGCTAACAGGATTGCTGTTGCCGAAAACATAGTTTCCCGTTTCATGGCACCATCCCCCCTGAAGTGTGCTCCCACAGCTTTTACAGTTTTCGTCCCGAAGTAATGCTGCGGCTCGTGTCCATCTTATAAGGATACCTCGCCCCTGGTTTCCCGGTCAATCGCGATCTTCCCGGTCGTATCCCGGGACAAATCCCATCCGGCAAGTTGCCTCCTGCCTGGGCCTCGCCTTATAACCGGGCGAAGTTACCGATTATAGCGGTTCTCAGAAGTAATCACGGATTGAATTGCGTGTGCCACTGCTGGCTTGTCCAGCTGTGTTCTTGGAGGATGCACTGCTGGACAAGCCAGCAGTGGCACCCAAGCGACCATCTGTGCTCTTTCGAGGACGGATGAAAAACGACAGAAATTTTGACAACCGTTATAAAGCAGCCTCCCGTTTGCTCCGAAATCAACCCGCAACAGTGAAGGGTTCAATCAGTCGAACTTCCGGGACTTTCGCCAGTTCCTCAAGCAGCTCGATCGAAATTTCTCCGATGACCGTCTTTCCTGTGGAAGCAGTGAAGGTTATTTTCAGCCCTTTTTCTTTCAGAAGTTTTATTACATCCTCGCCGGAACGGTTAAGCCACACCTGAACGGCTATTTTGCCGTCTTTTACTGAGACCTTACCCTTGGCAAAAGTCCGTGGCTTCTCCTTCATCGCCAGCAATTCCGCAAGTTCCGGTGAAAGCTTGGAAGCAGCCAGGTCAGCTCTCGCTTCCTTATCAGATAGAAGCCCCTTCTTTTCTTCCACCGCGGAAGGGGCAAACGAGCCGGCAGGTTTTGACAGGCCTTTCGCCATGGCGAATCCTTCCAGTTTCTGCGTCTGGAGGCTGCCTTGGAGCACTCGGCCTTTGGCAAGGGGAAGGTTCCACGCCCCCGGCGGACTGCTGGGAGCTGCAACAGTCGCAGGCCTTCTTTCGCCAAAGACGCCTTCCCGGCTCACCCCTTCAGGCATTTCCACGGGAACGGTCACCTTCGTGGGTTTGCCGTCTACGGTTACCATGGCTTCTTCTACCGCCACGAAGCTGGTAAATTGAGTCATAATCTTGTGGGAAAGAGCAACCTTGACGATCTCCTCCTTGACTTCTTGCTTCGGGTTGCCCCGCTGGATGCCCATCAGGTCTCGGTCAGTGAGATCGTCCACCTTTGCCCGGGCCCACAGGGATTTCACCGAGCTGTTGGCGGGTTCCTTTTCAGGAAGCTTCACTCTTAGGGTCTCCTCGTACGGCTTGCCGCCCTTGAATCCCTTTATTGTTACGGTTCCTTCTCCTGGTTTGGAGTATCGCGCCTTGAAGATCAAAGGCTTGTGAGACCAAAGATCCGAAACAACCTTTGGATACACTTCTTCCAGAGCCACTCCGCTGAAGGTCAGCGACAAATCAGTCAAGACCGGAGCTGCTATCCGTTCGTAGAACTTCTTGGCCACCGCGTCTCCGGAAGTGTTGAGCAAAATATAATCCACTTCTCCGCCGCCAACTCGCGCTACATTGTCCAGGAGGAACCGGTTCACGGAGTTGCCCGTGCCGAATGAGAACCACCGGCTCTGGTCCCGGAGTTTCTTGATCATTGAAATGACCTCGAAGTCGTTCCCCACAAGGCCGTCGGTCATAAAGGTGACGACCCGGAGCCGGTTATCAGCGGGTGACGTACTAAGCGCCTCCCAGATTGCAGGAATCATCCGAGTCCCTCCATTGCCTTCAAGCGATGCAATGTACTTCAGGGCCTTTTCCCGGTTCTCCGGAGTGTTCTTTTTCGGAGATGAAAAGAGCACACGAGATGTGTCGTTGAAATCAATGACGTTGAATGTGTCATTCGGGTTCATGCGGTCAATCGCGTATTTGGTCGTTTCCTTGGCCTTTTCAAGCGGGAAACCCCGCTGGGACCCTGATGTGTCGATGATAAATATCAACTCCCTCGGAGCCACCTGTTCGGGTGTGACTCGTTTGGGAGGAATCATGATTACGGTCACATAGCCGTCTTCACCCGCCTTGTGAGCCAATACGCCGGAACGAATCCGGTCGGCCGCGACTAGATACTTCAAAACGAAGTCCTTGTTCGGGATTTCTTTCTTGTTCTTGAGAGTCACCGTTACCTTGTTCTTGTCCCTTTTGGTGGTATCCACCTCGTGCAGAAGCGAGTCCACCTTGTCCACCGGGACTCCTGCGTCGATAGAAACAGTAATATCTATGTCATGGCCGGCCCTCTGCCCCTCTTCAGCCACGGGAGGCGTTATACGGCTTGCGTCTGGTACCGAGGCTGTGTCTTTCGCCCATCCCGTTCCCTGCTTGCCTTCGGGCTTGCCGGGAATAAACCTTGGGCCGACCACCATGGGAAAAACAAATCTGAAGGCCCCGTCTTCGTAATTGAGGACCTCGACGTACTTGATGGTAATCTCGACTCTCTCACCCGGCATGATGTTGGCAACGGATTGAGTGAAGATGTTGGGCCGTTCCTGGTCGAGAAGGGAGGCCACATGGCCTTTGTCGCGCGCGGCTTCGTAAATGCGCCTGGCTTCTTCCCGGCGCTTGATTTCCCCGCGAACCGTCCTTTCGCCCACTTTCATCAACATCTCATCCACGGCCGCGGCCGCGGACAGCGGGAAGGTATAGACGGCTTCAATCTTTTCCTGACGCGGGTTGTGGAAGATCTGTTTGACTTCGACTCTGGCAACAAATCCTGAAATCTCGGACTGTACGGATGTGTGCTCCAGCGGACAGCCTGAACCCGGCTTTCCATCGGGTTCTATGATTGTCAGCTGACCTTGTCCCGGAGGCGCTGCGAGGCATAGGCTCGTGCTTACAAGGACAATAAGGACACCCGTCAAAATGTAGAGTATTCTCGCTGGTCCGGCATTTGAGTTCATTTTTGGTCCCCCTTGGCTTCCATTTTTCCGCATGGCGAGGTTCTAAGTTTCCAACCTCTGTAGGGAATATTCGCCACCAGGGGAAAAACGTAACATTACCTGGACCGGGCCTTCCGGCCGCGACGGATTCCGGTCATGCACATGAGTCGGTCCGTGCTTCGTGCAGACGCGGAGCAAAAAGAATACATAAGATCGCGGTCTGACACAGGGCCACTGAATTGCTTCCAGACCGGCCAACACAAGTGATGAGCCGATTTTGTTTGAACACGGAACTCATTTGAAAGATACTCTAGGTGTCGGCAAGAATTTTATCCGATTGGCTGAGGGTGGTTGGTTGGGGGAAACTATATCGCCTTCATTTCAGGGAGTGAAACGATCTCGGGTCTCGCTGAATGATCTTCCTTGCTTGGTATGAGAAAGTGCTTCGGGCTTGCGCTCTCGCACCGGCGCTTGCCACCATTTCCAGCGTTCATATGCCGTGTCCCTGTTATAACGGACATTAATTTGGGTAACCGCCTTAATTGGGGAATTTCGATGAGAGGGTGTTGAGCCTATGAACTATCAGGAGATGACGAAAAAGCAGCTGATTGCAGCGTTGCTAGAAATGCATGGTCAAGTAAAACGATTCGAAAAATTGGAAAAGGAATGTCAGAAGGCTTATGTACGACTCAGAGAAAGCGAGACAAGGCACAAGTCTCTTCTGGACTCCTCTCCTGAACCGATCGTTGTGTACGACAAGGACGGAATCACCCTTTACGTGAACAAGGCCTTCGTCAACACCTTCGGATGGCTTCCGGAAGAATTGATTGGCCAGAGCATTCCATACGTGCCCGCAGAGTGCATTTCGCATACTGAGGCAACGCTGAAAAGTCTTTTCTCGGGCGATCCGGTTCCTTCCTTTGATACCAAACGCGTAACTAAGGACGGCAAGATTCTTGATGTTCATATAAGTTCCGCCCTATTCAGAGACGAGAACGGCAATCCGGCCGGCCATATAGTAACGCTGCGTGACGTCAGCGATCGCAAGAAGTCGCGAGAGGCTTTGAGGCTTCTTGCGGCGGTCGTTGAGCAAGCTGCCGAATCCATTTTCATCACCGATGCGGACTGGAACATCGTTTACCTGAACCCTGCTTTTGAACGAATTTCAGGATATTCGCGAGAGGAAGTAATAGGCCAAAAGCCGAATCTGGGTGAAAGTAGATTGTATGATACAGAGTTCGGGCAGGAGCTATGGCGGCGAATTGCCAACGGACTGGTCTGGACAGGACGTCTTGTGAATAGAAAGAAGGACGGAAGTCTGTACGAAGAGGATGGGACGGTGTTTCCTATGCGAGACACCTCAGGAAAGATAACTAACTACGTAGCTGTTAAAAGAGACATAACGCAGGAAGTTGCTTTGGAAAGGCAACTTCGACACGCCCAAAAAATGGAAGCTGTCGGGACACTAGCCGCAGGAATTGCACATGATTTCAACAACATCCTGCAGGCGGTGTTGGGCTATTCCGAGATAATCCTATCCCAGGCAGATATACCGGATAACTGCCGGAGAGACATCGAAAGGATAACCCAAGCAGGAAAACACGGGGCTGAGCTGGTTCGGAGACTGCTCTCATTCAGCAGGAAAGTTGACATGGATATGCGTCCCATCAATCTGAATGATGCAGTGGAGCAGATCAAGAAGATATTGACGCGGACGATTCCCAAGATGATTCAAGTTGAGCTTCACTTGGCCGAGCGTCTGGCCTCAGCGAACGCGGATCCGGCTCAAATAGAACAAGTTTTGTTAAATCTGGCGGTTAACGCAAAGGACGCCATGCCTGACGGCGGAACTCTTATGTTCGAGACGCAAAATATTTACTTGGATGAATCCTACTCGAGAACACATTTGGGGGCGAGACCAGGAGACTACGTTCAGCTTACCGTGTCGGATACGGGACATGGCATGGACAAGAGCACTATTGATCATATTTTCGAGCCATTCTTTACCACGAAAGAGATGGGCAAAGGAACCGGCTTGGGACTTGCCATAGCTTACGGAATTGTCAAACAACATGGCGGTTATATCTGGTGTTACAGCGAACCGGGGGAAGGTACCGCATTCAGGATTTATTTGCCGGCTATCGAATCCACACTGAGCCGGGAGGCGTCGATTGTCGAAACTAAACCGCCGACAGGATCGGAAGCTATACTGGTAATAGACGATGACGACCACGTGAGGGACCTGACAAAACGTATGCTCACTCCGGCTGGGTACATGGTGATCACGGCCGCTAACGGAAGGGAAGGTTTAGAGAATTACCGCAAACGAGAAAAGCAAATAGCCCTCGTCATTCTGGATTTGATAATGCCCGGGTTGGGTGGCAAGCAGTGTCTGGCCGAACTTCTTAAGATTGACCCAAAAGCCAAAATCATAATCGCTAGTGGCTATTCTGAAAACGCCATGAAAGAGGCGGTTGATTGGGGAGCCAAAGCAGTCCTGACAAAACCATACTGTGCGAAAGAACTTCACGAAATGGTTCGGAGAATATTGGATAGTTAGGGTCTCTTTTGCCCTCGCAAATCGCCTTGCAAGACCTGCCCGTTAATGCAATTTGTTGAATTCCCGGCCGTTTCCGCCTTCTCAAAAAAAGACTTGCAAAGATCTCTTCCGTGTGATTTAAGCCCTACCGGTGGTAAAGCCGAGGTTCCTGGGTTTGGGGCAGTTAGTCATCTATCCATTACAGGACGAACCCTGATGATGAGGGAAAGAGGACAAGACACGATCTGCGATGACAGTCCATTATGGGACGGCGACAAGGCCTCGCAGATGGATATGGGAGCGATCAAGGCCCTAATAATACTTGAAGAACTGGACCCCAAGGAATTGCAGAAGATCTTGAATTTGAAAGGCGTCAAGACTGTGGAAGAACTCGATGCGCTCACGGTTAGAAATCTCCTCCGCTATTTGCGAACTACATAGCAGGACTGTGAATTTGTAATCAATAAGAACCGGTAATCTTCCCTTGGACCTCGAATTCATTGCGGTAGGGTGACTTCCCGTAATCAGGGAGGCAGTCCTCACAATTGGCGATCCAGCGTCGAAAGGCGTTTTTCGACCCTGGCGGCAATAGCTTCGTGAACTCCGCCTACCCGATGTCCATGCGACAGGAATGAGAGCACTCCAAGGAGGATTTTGGTGAAGGTTCTCGATTTTCACGTTCATGTTGGCAGGAAACATCATTTCACTTCGTGGCTGATTTCTGCCATGGAAGACAGGATCGGACCGCATGCACTGAAATTCTTGGATGGACTCACTCCGAAAGGTCTAATAGACTATTTGAACAGGGAGGGAGTTGAAGCAGCCGTAGTGCTGGCAGAAGCAACCCCTAAAACCAGTGGTGTGATACCGAACGAGTTCACGGTCGAATTCTGTCGTGGTTCAGATCGATTGATTCCCTTCGGATCGATTCTCTTTGAAAGCGAGGTCCTTCCCGCAACTCAAACTGAAGATCTGATAAGACTTGGTTGCAGAGGGCTGAAGCTTCTCCCCTCTTATTCCCATTTTTACCCTGACAATCCCCGAATGATGCCGGCATATGAAGTTGCCCGAGATGCCGGGATTCCGGTCATGTTTCACACCGGGACATCGCTCTTTCCGGACACTCGGATTCGGTATGCTCATCCCCTTCTCCTGGATGATGTCGCAGCCCAGTTCCCTACCCTAACCATCGTTATGTCCCATGGTGGACGACCCTTTTGGTATGCTGAAGCAGAATGGTTGCTTCGGCGCCACAAGAACACCTACATCGATGTCGCCGGCATCCCTCCAAAGCATCTTCCAAGAGTATTTCCTAAGCTGGATAAGCTTGCCGATCGCTTTCTATTTGGAACGGATTGGCCATTGGTGAAATCCATAGCAGCGCAGATACAACAGATTCGGAAGCTGCCATTGAGGGACGAAACAATAAAGGCCATGTTCTGGAACAATGCGGCTCGCCTGTTGAAACTCGATCCTTTGGTTTCGGATCAACTGCCTGTTGCCCGGGCATCATAGGGTATCCCGCCGGAAGACTTGGCATTTATTGGGGTAAGGCAACCGGCCTCTTTCGATGGCTCATGGGGTCTCCGCCCTTCGGGGAGTGACCTCGAAGGCTGCCGACAACCGCAGATCGCGCTACTAGCGAAATCCTCGCTACTTGAGAGTTTCCCCCTGGTGGAATTCTTGCGTGCAGGAGAATTTGTCTCAATTTCCAACGCACGTTTCGCGGTATTTTCGCTTGTGCCTGTTTAGGGCTTCGATAAATTCCTGGTTTCCTTGGATACTTCCGCGGAGTTCCACAGCCACGTAGGTGTCCCAGGCGAGCCCCTCATAAATAGTCAGAAGCTTGGAGACCCTGTGAGTACCAGCGTACTTGGCTAGTGACGCGTTCATTTTACGAGAGGCCTCTCGCATTCTGGCTTCGGCGGCAGAATCATCGCTTGCCTTCAGCGCAGCGTCGACTTCGGTAAAGAATTTGCCGACAACCGGGCACACCTCGCGGGTGATTTCCTTGTCATCCGCGGGGATTTCCGATTTTGCCGCCTTCTCTTCTTTGGGTCGCGCTTTCTCAGGCTGTCCCTGATCCTGAGAAGTGACGGACTTCAACACTGCCTCCCTGAGACTGTAAACCAAGGTCCGAAGCTGGTTCACTTCATTCTTCAATTCAGTAAGGTCCCGTTTTACCTGGTCCATGTCACGGAAAAGGTCCTGGGAGTGCACGTAAGATGTGGAACCGAGAAGAGCGGCCACGGACAGCAGAGCAATTCGCCACAGCACCAGCCTATGTTTCATGTATACAACCCCCTTTCCTACGAACTCTGCAATGCACATTACAGAAGATTTTTCAGCGAATCCAGTCTGAGTTGATTTGTACGAAGCTATTTTCCCCCCGCGTCTCTCCCTGATCGCGTACACGCAGTTTTGCCGGGAACTTTTTCGCGAGATCGAGGTCGGACCTCGGTATTGTACGTTAAGGCTAGTATGAAAGGAGAACGGATCAATTGAAAAAAATAGCCAGTGTCATTGCCGATCTCTTTCCGGTGGCGGTTGCGTTGATCTTTGTAGTAGTAGTCATCCTGAGTGTGTGCCATGCCACCAGTCCCTTGAAGGAAAGAAACGCCCGCGGCACGTCAGTGAACCTCCCGCAGGTAGACTTTGTGCCTAGAGATCATTCACGGGCTGACGCCGATGCAGCGGAAGCGCTTCGCTCAGGAGAGTGGGAACTGTTGGTGCCCGCTATAGTGCCGTAGAACATAAACCATCCCTCAAGTTGCGGCGTTACAACCGCACCCCCCATTCCGACATCTTTTTCTGGAAATCACTGTAGTGGGGCGGGAACAGCCCGCCCTACAGGAGGCGCGTCAGCCAATCGTAGGGCGCGCCGTGCTCGCCAATCCTGATTCCTCCCTACACTCTCGATCGGGCCACTTTGCGGACACTGATTTTGACGATCGGTGTACGTGGGCTGTCTGATACGAGTTCGCTTTCAAACGGGAGGATGATTTACGTTAGTTGCCAAATTCTTGTCCGATTCGGGTGAACTCCATTCCGTCATTCCTGCGGAAGCAGGAATCCAGTCCCGCGTCTCTCGGGATTCCCTGGGTTCCCGCCTTCGCGGGAACGACGAGGTGAGTAAAGCAGAAATGTCCGGGGAGGGCCGTCGAGGGCCAACGGGCATCAATTCTGGCAATTAGCGTAGGGCCAAATCAGCACTGACCTGGTGCCCAGGTCAGTGGCACCCAACAGCCAATCAGGAGCGGCCCTGGGGTGCCACGGTCCACAGCTTGCCCAGGTCTGTGCTGGATCTAACAGACTTTTCACTGTTTGAACGCGACTTGGTACGAGGCCCTCTGCGGGAAAACGAACAGGTGATTTGCACTAATGCGCTGCATTGACTAGAATATGGTACCTCGCTCGGGCATTCCCTGTCTAGCCGCCTCGCCGGGAATTGCCGTTTCGGAGCGGGCTTTGTTCGAACGGCCGGGATGACTCCGGCCGGCTATGCCATTATCCTCTTGTACCTGTTGTCCAACCTCGCGCTCAGCCCTTCTCTCGGGAGGTAATTCATGGACTATCCGCCTTGTGCTCCGCGTGTCTATCGAGCCCTTGCGTTCGCTGTGATTTTCCTCGGTCTTGTCGCGGTTGGTTGCTATTGGATCAGGGACGACCTCGTCCAGTTCTTCATGACACGTCCTTCCATCAATGCGGTGATTTTCGGCCTCGGCATTCTGGGGCTCTGCCTGTCGTTTGTCGAGCTTATGCGACTCCTGGTGCAGGCGCGCAGCATGGATTCAATGGTTGAGGCTCTTTCTCCTCGGTCAGTGGCCTCCCGCCAGGCCCTGGAAGAGGTCCTCAACGAAGCGAGCCGCGGCGCTGTCAGAGATCGCTCTTTGCGGTCAATAAAACTCATGAGTCAGGATACGGGCAATGCTTCCCTGGGGCTTTCGCTGCTTTCCGACGCGGACGCGGAAGCCGCTGAAAGCCGTGGAGCGCTTGCTCGATATATTTTGGGAGTGATGGTCTTCCTCGGCCTAATTGGTACGTTCTGGGGCGTGCTTATTACCGTCGGCGGAGTCCAGAACGTGTTGCAGGCATTGGACCCGTCACGAGTAGATGACCCCGTCGCTTTCATCAGCCAACTCAAGTCCTCTGTCGGCGGGATGCTTGGAGGACTATCCACAGCGTTCAGCACATCGCTTTTCGGTTTGGCGGGATCGGTTATCCTTGGATTCGTCGAGGTGCAAACCCGCCAGGCTCGATCGAGCTTTCTCGCAGATTTGGATCGGTTCGTAGTCACGATTCTCATGCCCGCGGCGCGACAGGAACGAGGCGTTGTGACTGTGGAACCGGTGTCCAAACGGATCGAGTCCGGGGATGGGGAACTCTACCTAGTGGCATCTCAACAGGCGCTCGGCGAGAACCTCCGCCGACTCACCGAGGTCATAGCCCTTCAGGGAACAACGGATGAAAAGATCACCGACTCCATCGTAGAGATCAAGGGCATGATCGAGAGTCTTGGAGAAGAAGAGCTTCGGAGCCGAGAAGCCGCGGTCATGGCCAATCAGATGCGCCAAAGTCTTCTGGAACACATTGATACCATGGGACGCCAGATTGAGTTGCTGGTAAAGGAGACTAGGCTTGCTCGCGAGTCGTCCGAACGAATGGCCAAGACGGTTTTGGATAGATTGAAGCTGGAAGGAGAAATTACCAACAAGACCCTGTCAATGGGATTTGGCGACCTGGTTAGAAAACTCGACTCCATTCGCCGGAAGGGCGACCCAAGGGCAGAGCCCAAAAAGGATGAATCGCCATGAGGAGTCGCAGAGCGGGTTCATTTCATGAGAGTTTCAACGTCTGGCCGGGCTTTACGGACATTATAGTAGGCTTGCTCCTGGTATTCGTCTTTGTTGTGACCCTCTTTACCATGACCCAAACCATCCTCTCCCGTGTCCTCACCACGAAGGATGTGGAATTGCAGCGACTGCACGGGGAAATCTCTGCCAAGAGTCAGGAATTGGAGCGGCTGAGCTTGGAGATCAGCAAATTGGAGCAGCTCTTCCAGGCTCAGGTGGACAGCGCGACAAAATTGCACGAGCAATTGGCTTCAAGGGGCAAAGAGCTTGAGCTGGCCCTGGCGGAGATTAAGGCCAATACTGAACTTCTCGCGGCAAAGGATGAACGGCTCACTCACCAGAAAAAGGAAGTGGAATCGGCCCTTGAAGGCATCAAAGAAAAGACGACCCTCTTGCAGGACAGGGAACAGCGCATATGGGAAATGGGACTGAAACTCAGTGACAAGGACCAGGACCTTACCAAAACCAAGGCTGAACTGTCGGACAAAGAGAAGTCACTCCTGGATTTGAGAGCAAGGCTGGAAATGCTGAACAGCCGCGTCGCGGGCCTCAACGAAAAAATAGCAGGTTACGTCGCCGAAGTAAGCCGATTGAATCAACTGCTTGCAGAGTCGCAGGATTCGAAAACTACTGAAAAAACCAAAGCAGCGGCCTTGCAAAAGGAAATCGTCTCATTGCAATCCAAACTGGAGGAAATATCGAGCAAGTTGGCCGGCACCGAGGCCGAGGCTGAAAAGAAGTTTCGGTTGTCTCAGTTAGTGGACCTATTGGGACAGAAAGACCAGGAGATTGATCGGCTGAGAAAGCTCGCGCGGTATCGCAGCGAATTTCTGGCCAAGCTCGAAGAGGTGTTTGCCGGAATATCCGACATCAAAGTGCAAGGCGACCGATTTATTTTTCAGTCCGAGATACTATTTGCCTCCGGCAGGGCCGAGATAAACGAGTCCGGCAAAAAGGAATTGGACAAGTTCGCAGGCATCTACAAAGAAATGATTCCGAAGATCCCCACAGGAGTTGACCTGATAATTCTGATTCAAGGGCATACCGACATCGATCCTGTAAGGTCTGCCAAATATCGAACCAACTGGGAGCTTTCTTCGGATCGAGCCATGCAGGTAGTCCGATACCTGATCGAGAAAGGAATCCCGGCCACAAGGCTGGGAGCGGCCGCGCTCGGGGAATTCCATCCCGTGGAAAAGGGAGACTCGCCGGATGCCAAAAGACTGAACCGCCGGATAGAAATCAAGATAACGTCGCTCTGAATGTTGGGCTTCAGTTACCCACAGGAATTAGGAGCAAGTGATTATTACTTTTTGTGTGAGGGCCAGGAGCGAAACGACAAGGCAATATCATTTTCGGTGCAACGGGCATCTTGCCAGTCATTCCAATAGACAGGCTGGAAGCCTGTCCCACCAATAGAGATTACCTAGGGCTTGCGCGGCCGCAATGACGGTCTTACATCAATGTGAACGACCAATGAAAAGCTCTAATCCAGTGTTTCCCAATGATGATGGCCACATAGGCATTTACGTCCATGTGCCGTTCTGTCTTGGGCGATGCAATTACTGTGCGTTCGTTACCAATCCGCACGACGCGGTATTAGAGGAGCGTTACATCAGGTCTGTCATCAAGGAATTGGGCCTCTGGAAGGACTCTTTTGGTGCAGACCCGCGTCTGAGCAAGCTGGAAGCTGACACAATATACTTCGGTGGAGGCACCCCTTCCCTTTTGAAGCCCGACCTTATAGCCGAACTGATCGAAGCGTGCAGGTCGGCGTTCCGCATCTCCCCAGACAGCGAAGTGACCATCGAGATGAACCCTGCAACGGTGACAAGGGCGGCTTTGTCTACTCTTCGGCGAGCCGGAGTTAACCGCGTAAGTCTGGGGATTCAATCACTGGACGATGCGGAACTCGAAATGATGGGCCGGCGCCACACCTCTCAAGAGGCCCTGAAAAGTTATGAGGACCTACGTTCAGCAGGATTCGATAACGTCTCAATTGATCTGATAGCAGGTTTTCCCGGTCAATCCAGGGAATCCGTAAGGGCAACCCTCTCGCGGGTGCTCCGATTACGCCCCGAGCATCTTTCGGTGTACCTTCTGGAAGTCAAGAGCGCCACCCACCTGGATGCGATGATACGAGCGGGCAAAATCCCCGGTCCTGATGAAGATCTCGCCGCGGATATGTACGAGGATGTTCGTGAAATCGCCCAAGGGGCCGGGTTAGAGCACTATGAAATCTCCAACTTTGCCCTCGCCGGCTACCAGTCCCGCCACAACATGAAATATTGGCAGGATCAAGTATTCCTGGGGCTCGGCATGGGAGCCCACGGCATGACAGGTCGGGATCGGTACGCGAATGTGGCGACCCTGGCAGACTACGAAGCTGCTGTGAATGCAGGAAACCTGCCTTTTGAATCCTCAGCGGCGCTGCCCCCCGAAGTCCGTTTCAAGGATGCCCTCATTATGGGATTGCGGCTGGTAAAAGGAATGGACCTGGCGGTCCTGGGAAGACGGTACGGAGTGGATGCAGTTTCGTTTGTAATGGAATCCATCGGAGACCTGTCGGACGCCGGGCTTTTTGTCTTTAATGGAGCCGTCCTTTCTTTGACCGATAGAGGCCGGCTTCTTTCCAATACAGTTTTTTCCAGGTGGGTATAACCTCCTGCCCGCTCCGGTAGTGGGTCAGTTTGAAACGTCAAGCAGTTCACGCGCGGCGAGCTATCTTGTTTGCAAGAATCGAGATCAGGCCCCCTAGCATCAGGTATCCGAGAATGACCTCTATTACGACGACTGCCGCTCCCTCCGGCGTACAGGGTTTCACATCTCCGAAGCCTAAAGTGGTGAACGTGACCACGCTGTAATAAGTCATGGACAAGAAATCAAAGGTCAAATGGTCCAGCTTGAAATGGGAGGATCCCATCCAGTAATAGATATATCCGAATAGGATAGCAAGTCCTAACGACCAGAGAGCCCAGCGGACAAATGAACGACCGCAATCAGCAAAGAGCCACCATAGCCAGAATTTCACCTCACCCGACAGCCCTGTGGCACGAAGTGTCTCGATGTAATCCTGGTCCTGCGCGAAACTTCTGAAAATCTGATTGCCATAGCAGGTTGCAGCTCGGATGCCCTGAAATTTACGTTGACGTGAATTAGGGTAAAAATTCACGCCGGTTACATTTGCGCCTTCCAAATCAGCTCGCTTGAAGTCGGCACCACTGACATTAGCTCCGCCTAAGTTTGCACCGCAAAGTTTTGAGCCTCGAAGGATTGCGCCCTGGAGGTTCGCCTTTCGAAAATCGGAACCGCTCAAATCCGCGTCCTCGAAATATGCTCGCTGGAGATCCGCATCACCAAAGCTTGCATTCCTAATGTCTCCCCACCCGAAATGCGCCTTTTGGAGGCAAGCAGCACCGAACTTGGCAAACTGAATGTTCGAATAAGTCAGGAATGCCCCCCGCAGATTAGCTCGACAAAGGTTTACGAATTGAAGATTCGAGCTAGTAAGGGTAGCCCCCGCAAGATTCACATTCTGAAGTTTAGCATACGGGTGGCCGTCAAGATCGTCTCGGGCATAGAGCGATGTTCCAGTGAGATTTTGTGGCGATAAATCAACCCCATGAAGGATGGGTTTTATCTCAGGATTGGCTTCCCGCCACGCGTTCCAAGCCTCAACGCCCTCCAACAGCTTCGCCAAATGTGGCGCATACTCCACTTCACTCTCCTCCAGCGACTAGGGATGTCCCGATGAGAATGCCACGCCCCGTTGCGGAAATCCAGGGAAACGAACTAGAAACTGACCCACTACCCCCGCTCCAGCTAGGTTGACAGCTTGTGCCCAGTCCCCTAGAATTTATTTGCGATTTGATCTCTAGCGAAGCAATGCCTGAGTTCCTGTCATACGCGGCGGGAAAAGGATAAAATAGGAACATGATGCATCAAACATTGGACAAGATTACAGTTAAAGGTATTGAAATCCATTTGATGGACCCGCCCGCGCTCGAAGTGGAATGGGTGGGAATGAAAGAGCCGTTGACTCAGCTCTTGGCCGCCTGGTCGGATGACGGAATCGATCCGCCTATGCAACCCAGAATATTGGGCAAACCAGGGGTCGGGAAGACCTCCCTGGCGATAACCGCTGCCAAGAGAATGAAACAGGACCTTTACATCACCCAGTGCACGGTTGACACCAAGCCCGAGGACCTCATCGTTTCGCCGGTAATTGCAGACAACGGCAAGATCAGATACATGGCTTCACCTTTGGTCACGGCCATGGTTCGAGGCGGAATCTGCCTGTTGGACGAAGGCAACCGCATGAGTGAAAAGAGTTGGGCTTCCATCGCGCCGCTCTTGGACATGCGCCGCAGTGTCTATTCCATCGTGGCAGGGGTAGAAATCAAAGCCAGGCCCGAGTTCCGGGTATGCGTGACGATGAACGAGGATGCTTCCACTTTCGAGGTGCCGGAGTATATCCACTCGAGGTTGCAGCCGGCCATAACCATGGACTTCCCCAGTAGAGACGAGGAGTTCCGCATTCTAAGAGGCAAGCTGGACGGCCCTTCAGATGAACTCATCCGACAAGTGGTTGATGTTCTTCAGCAATCACACGTAAGAGACGAAGACTTGAGCGTTCGCGACGGCCTCAATATTGCCCGATATGCTCACAGGCTACTTAAAACAAGCCCTAGACTGGGTGAGCGGAAAGCCCTTGACCAGTCAATCCTGCAAGTAACAGGAGAGAATCGTGCCGCACTTGATGGGCCAAAACTGGTCTGATCTCGTCAAGGTCCGCAATATCACCCTCATAGGGGTCCTCCATTACCGGATTGAGTTTTCGGTCCTGGTGAACACGTTCATCAGAAACGAAAAGCCGGATTGCATCTGCGTGGAGCTTCCACATGCTCTGCGCAATGAAATCGCATCTGCCGTGCGGCAGTTGCCTCACCATTCGGTTATTCTCTACGAGACCGCTGCAAAGGAGAACGCGGTTCTCATTATGGAGGGTGCAGACGGGGTGCAGGAGGCCGTTCGGTGCGCCCTGGAAACGGAAACGCCTCTCAGATTCATCGACCCTTTGCCGTTGCGCTACCCTCTCTTCAACGATCGCGTTCCCGACGCCTATCTGATAGACCGCATTGGACAGAAGACCTTTCTGGATATCCTGCGGTCGGAATCCAAGCAGCCCCTCCAAAACGACGAAGACAACTCGCTGCGAGAAACCTTCATGGCGGCTCGATTACAGGAAGCCTCCAAGGAGTACGACAAGGTCCTTTTCGTGGGCGGGCTCGGCCATGTTCCCGGCATCATGGCCAGGTTCGACCAGCCTCAAGCGCTCCCTTTGATGAAAACCGGTGTGTCCGCGGCTGTGGTCGCGCCGCTGCACCCTGATTCATTGAAGAAGGGCTTCAGCGAGATACCCAAGATAACCGAGGCATTCGAGAACTGGCGCAAGAACCCGGAGGAGCCACCGCCGGAGAACCGTCATGAGCTGATCCTGTCTCTTATGGTCGAATCCGCCGCGTATTTCAGCCGGCTGACGCGGCAGGAAGTGCCGGAATATGTTCGATTAACCTGGGCGAAATTTCTCAGGAAATGGCTTGCGTTCAAGGGTGAGATACTGCCCGACCTTTATCATCTGGTTGCCTCCGCGCGAGCGGCCATGGACGAGGATTTCGCGTATCACGTTCACGAATTCGTGTCCGACTATGCTTGGGCCAACGATCCTATGGACCCTTCCGCGGTTCTGCTCGACGAAGACAACCTCATGTTTCACGGGCACAAGATCGTCCTGCACAAGAAGCTCCGGTCGCTTTTCCACGCGTCAAAAAAATATCGCATGAAGGCGGTTGGGGATACCAAGTGGAAGGAGCATCTCAAGCGCAAATGGGAGACCGCTGATCCCCGTGAAGTGGACATCTGCTCATTTCCGCCGGAAGACGTGGAGGTGGAACGCTGGGGCTTCACGCTCATGAAGCATGCCAACCATCTTCTCCAATCCGCTCACACCGACGCCGAACCCTTTGTGGCAGACTTCGGAGGCGGACCGGACATCCGAGAGATGTTACGCAGGTTCTATGAGAACCGAATCTATGTAAAAACCGAAGATCAAGGCGGGCTGGAATTCGGATCTATTGTGGTGGTATTCGACGACGACGAGAAGTTCATCCATTATCCGTTCCAGATGACATGGCTCGGGGAACATTCTCAGGAATCGGACATGGCCTTCTACTCAACGCTGCCTGGAGCCGAAATCATCGGCCCTGGAATCAGCCGAATGGAATATGGCGGGTTCGTAATGTCGTACCCTCCGCTGAGGATGTTCGACGTATGGATGGATCCGGACTTCGATTTCGTCCCCACGCGGCACGAACGGCTTTTGGTCGCGGGAATAGCCTATTCGGAAAAGACCGGCATAGTATACGTCGCGAAGAAGCCCCCTGCCTTGCGTTGGAAAAAGCTAGCCAAAAGCATGGGCAAACGCGTGATCTATATCCCGCTGGGCTCGCTCAACCCCCTCCACGTCAAGCGAATGCGCACCTTCCACATGCTCCAGAACAAAGGCCTCCGCAACACCGCCCACGAATACTTGAAGAAGGATTAGAGAAAGAAGAGAAGAGAGGAAGATATCCGGGGGAAACTTTTTTGTGCAAAAAAGCTTTCCCCCGGACCCCCTTCAAAAAACTCTATATCTCTCACTGAGGGGCGTTCGCTGCTAGCGAACGCCCCTCAGTGAGCCGAATATCGAGGCTTTTAGAGGGCGCTGCGGAAAATCCTTTTCCTCCGGGTGCCACTGCTGGCTTGTCCAGCAGTGCTAATCCCGGCCCACCGTGCAAACAAGCAAGGGACGGAAATGGTAGGGGCACGACATGCCGTGCCCTTGCAGCCCCTTGGGCTGGCGGGTGGCCCGGACGCCACTGCGTCCGGGTTCCGAAGGAACAGGAGGGGCTGTTCTCAAGGCACTGCCCCACCAACGACTGTCGGGGCTACTCTCGGGCCGGAAATCACCTCTTGTCGCTGCGCGACCCGGACGCTGTCTCCAATCTATGAAGAGCAGAGGTGGTCGTGTAGGGGCGGTTCACGAACCGCGCCGTACAACACATGGCGCTGGTCGCAACCGGTTTTGCGGGTTTCAGACGGCCGCCATGTCGTGCTCATGAAGCCCCGTCGGGCAATCTGTTTGCCTGATCCATACGCCCGTGTTTGTTTACACAGGCTATTCAGGTTGCGGATTCACTGCCAGGACTCGGAGCAGCTCGTCAGGTGAATAGACCGGGATCTTAGCCTTCTTGAAGTCATTAGAGTTGCGGGTAACCAGTGCCTGCGTGCCGGCATGTATTGCGGCCTCATGAATCACTGCGTCTTCGAAATCCGCAAATCGGGATCGAAGAGCCCCCTCCAAAACCGCACGATTAACGGGCGCAATTTCAAAGAGGGACATAAGACTCCCGACATGCTTCGCTGCCTGGCGGCTTCCCAATGTCTTGCACGCGAGGTAATAGACTGTGGTGATCGTCGTAGCGCAAAGGTAGCCTGAAAGCTCCCCCTTTTCAACTTTGGAAAACAATTGGGCGGCAGGATTTGAAAACGGCTCTCGGTCCAGCAGGACATCCAGGACTACATTGGTGTCGAAAATGATCTTCAAAGGTGTCGTTCCTCAAGATGCCGATGATAATCCTCAATTTCAACATCAGCCCCGCGCAATGCTCCTTTAAGAGAACGAACGATGGGAGTTAGTTCTTTCCTCTGTTTCGTTGGTGGCTCGTTTTCCAGGGAAGCGAAATAGTCGGCCACAATCTGAGAGACCGATTTGCTTTTATCCTTGGCGAAGGACTTGGCTCGTCGGATCAAATCTTCATCCAGCCGCAGCGTGAGTTTTGTCTGCATGGACTGCCTTGCTATCCACGTGCCGTATATTCCTACCCAAAAGATACGTCTAATAAGTCTGCCTGTCAACCTAGAAAGATGCGCTGGCAAACAAAGCACCCGAAAATGCCGCCTCCAACGGAAACAACGTCGTTCGATAGGAAACGCGACCGATGCGGTTCGTTTGGCTCCCCGCCTCCCGCCCCAACTTGGGTTGGGCACGGCACGCCGTGCCCCTACGGTCCTTGGTACCGCTTTGCTGCGGGAAATGCAATTTGATTTGGAGGATTTTGAGGAAGCGGGTCTCACCCCGCTATTCTCAATGGATCGGAGCGAACCCTACATGATAGGAAGTTTTTTGAAGGGGGGTGCGGGGGGAAACTTTTGTTCACAAAAGTTGCACCCCGCATTGCTTTCTCTCTTATCCCACTGCCTCTTCGACAGCCGCTTCTTTTTCTTTCTTAGCGGCGGCAGCGGCCTTTTTGGCGGCTTGGTCGGCTTTGATGTCAGCTACAGCCTTTGCCTGGCGTTCGGGGTCGGTGTATCGGAAGATGAACTGGCGGTTGCATGCCCAGACGCCTGCTTTGGCGCATTCTTCGTCGCACTTTTCGTAGTCTATTTCGATGCGGTCCTTGACCATGTTTACGACATCTTTGGCTTTCCTCGTGCAGGCCATGCAATGGATGCAGCCGGCCTTGCACACGTTGGTAACAGCCTTGCCGGAATCATGGTTGCTGCACGGGACATAGCAGGTCGCGTCCTTGGGTAGCAGTTGCAGCACGGCTTTCGGGCAGGTCTTCACGCAAACGCCGCAGCCGGTGCAGGCCTCAGGGTCTATAACCGGCTGGTTGTCTTTCATGTGGATCGCGTGGAAAGGACACGCGGCTTCGCAGTCACCGTAGCCTACGCACGCGAAGTCACACTCGTACGGTCCGCCGAAAGCTATGGAAGCGGCCTGGCAGGTATCGAATCCCACGTAGGAATGCTTCCTTTTGACCTCGCCGTCGTTCCTGGAGCAGCGTAGGAAGGAGATGACGGGGCTGGCCCCACCAGCGGCTTTGCCGGTGATTTCCGCCACTTTTTCCGCTACAGGCCCCTTGCCCGGTGCGCATTTTCCCGCCGGACAACTCGGATCGGTAACTACCGCCTCAGCGTACCCTTCACAACCTGCGAATCCGCAAGCGCCGCAATTAGCGCCGGGTAGACAAGCTCTAACAGCTTCTATCTTCGGATCCACCTGCACGGCAAAGCGCTTTGCCGCGTACGCCAAAGCCACTCCGCAGATTATGCCGAAGCCGGCAAAGAATATGATACCAAAACTTGCTATAGCCCAAACGTTTTCCATACGTTAACACCTCTAAACAGGCCGCGAGTCATATTCGCGGCAGTGCTTGTTCTCTCGTTCACGAATCAACGACGATGGGATATATTGGCGAGTTATGTGAACGCTCCGAATACATATAATAATCTCTTGTTCTCTTTCGATCAAGTCCCTCAACTAGAAGATCGCAAGCCCCGAGAAGCCCAGAAAAGCCAGCGCAAAAAGCCCGGTGACTATGAATGCAATCGGGAGCCCTTTGAACATTAAGGGCACACGGGACACTTCCAGCTTCTCCCTGACGCAGGCCATAAGGAACAACGCCAGTGCGAATCCAACCCCCGCGCCCAGGCCAAAGGTCATACTACCGACAGGTCCGCGGCTGGTATCCACGTTCAGAAGAGGCACGGCCAGAATGATGCAGTTGGTGGTTATCAACACGAGGTACACGCCCAGCTTCTTGAACAAGAAAGGGTTCACTTTCCTCAGGATCGTGTCCATGGCCTGCACAAATATAGCCACCATTCCGATGAACACGATGATCTTGAGAAAGTCCAGGTGCAACACCTCCAGGAAGAAGGTGTACAAGGCCCAGCACATGATCGCGCTGAGGAACATTACCACAGTAAAGGTAATACCCATTCCGATGGCTGTGTCCTTCTTCTGGGAAACTCCGAAGAAGATGCACAATCCAAGGTACTGCGTAAAAACGAAGTTGTTTATGAGCATCGCGCCGAGAAGAAGGCCGAAAAGAATCTGAGCTTGCCCCTTCTTTACCAAAAACTCCCGCGAGCCGATGGCCTTGCCGTCTGAAACTATGTCTTTGACGTCGACTATGTATTCGGCGGAAGTATTTAGGGCTTCCTTGAACTTGAGCGTCCCGGTGGTCTTTCTTGGATCCAGAGTTACCGACTCCGGCTTTACACGAATGTCCGGATCCGGCTTCTCATATACTGCGTAGTTGTCCGTGTTCTTGGCCCAAGCCTCGTCAACTGGAACACCGAAGGGTATTTCTATTTCTTTGTCTTTCTTGAATGATCCGCTGCCCATAGTCTGGGCCGCGGAAAGGCCGACCGTTAGCAGGGTAAATGCCAGGAGGACGCCGACTGCGATCAGGACCTTGGCGATTCTCATGCTAGTGCCCTCCGCCTGATGCTGGTATCTTGCCGGTAATCTTGTACTCCAACCAGTTGAATGTCGCCATGATGAAGCCAATGACGAAAAAGCCTCCAGCCGGCAAGATCATTATCAGCAGCGGTTCGAATCCCAGAATGTCGTGTTCCCAAATCTTTCCCGCCCCGAAGAACTCCCTAATTGCCGATGTGACCGTAAGCCCAAAAAGAAAGCCAATGCCCATGCCCATACCGTCAAAAAAAGACGGGACAAAAGGCTCTTTTGAAGCGAACAACTCCAACCGTGAAATAATAATTGCAAACACGACTATGAGTGCCACGAAAAGCTTAACCTCATTGTACGCAGCGGGTGACACAACCGGGAGCACCATGTCGATTACGCTCACCCATGTCGCAATGATGATGACGTAAGCCGGGATTCGGATGCGAGGATGTATGAACGATTTTAGTAGCGTGACCGTGCAGCTTGACGCCACCTGGACGAAAAGCACAGCGGCTCCCAGCAGCACGCCATTCTTCACCGACGTAGTCACTGCGACCGCGGGGCACAGGCTCAATGCCAGTCGGAAAATCGGATTCTCGGGTATCAGCCCGTTCCAGAGAAGTTGTATATTCCTGTTCACTCCAAACCTCCGCTAAAAGGCAACCTGGATTTTTTCTTGTTTGATGGCGTCGTTCAGGATCCCAAGCCTGTACGTGAACCTTCGGACCGTATCCTTTACGCCGACGGTCACCGCTCGACTTGAAATGGTCGCGCCGGTTAGAGCGTATATGTCATCCTTGAGATGCTTTTGTTTGATTTCCTTGACCTGTTCAGGGGTCAACTTGTCTTTCTTGGCCCTTTCAGGTTCGAGCGCCGGAAGGTAGTCAGCGGGCAAAGGCTCCTTGATGACTTTTAGTTCTTTGAGGAGATCGTGGGTCTTGCCCACGAACTGATTCCTAAAGAAATCCTCTTTGATTTTATCACCCAGGCCAGGGTCTTCCTTGGACTCCTCTATGGCCACACCCATAACAGTAAGTTCCGGCTCCAACGAAACCTTGAGCTTGATGCGTTCCTTGAACCCCTGGCTGCTCCCCGGAATCACGTACGCCAATCGTTTGTCACCCAGATTCGCGATGTTGAATGTCTCTGCATACGTTGCCTGCGACCCTTTTCCCAGGGCATCGCTGACTGCCTTGTCCCTTGTGGCCCTGTCCGCCAACTGGACGGCGTCTCCCTGCACCGGCACAGCCTTTAGGGGTTTGCCGGAAAGGTCTATCTCAAGCAGGGCCTGGCCCTTATCTTTCAAGGGCAAGAGGTACCCTAGTACCGTAGCGCCCTTCTCGTCCTTTATAACGTACCGGTAAACCGGATAGATCTTGAGGTCTGCCGGTACCTTTTTCCCTGCCCCAAAGCCGATAAGACCTCGATCTGTTTCAGCGTCTTGTTCTTCCTTGATTTCCTTACGGGCATGGTCCGTTTTTGCAAACACCGCGCCCAGTATCAGAGCCGCAGCAATACATATAACCGTCAGACTGAAAGTGATCTTGATGATTTCTTTCATTGAACCCTCTTATTAGACCAAAGCCCCTACTTGACAGCCGCGACCGGCGCCTGCTTCGGAGGTGCGAATCTCTTTGGTTGGAACCATTCATCCAGTGCCGGCGTTAGGCAGTTCATCAACAGGATCGCGTACGCCACCCCTTCCGGATATCCACCCTTGAGGCGAATGAGCACGGTGAGAAGGCCAACGCCCATGCCGAACACGATCTGCCCTGATTTCATGGTGGGAGAAGTCACATAGTCCGTGCACATGTAAAAGGCCCCCAGCATGAGTCCCCCGGAAAGGACTGCCACAAGCGGCTGACCCGTGAACCAGCTCTCTCCGCCGAATATCCAGGTGAGCAAAGCAACCGTGCCGATAGTGGAAACCGGAATATGCCACGTGATGATGCCTCGGACCATGAGGAATAGCCCGCCGAGAAGGATTAAACCCGAAGATGTCTCCCCGATGCAACCGGGTCTCAAGCCGACAAAGAAATCCCGGTATATGGTGGTGAGCCCACCGAACTTCTCGGTCAACGCGCCGAGGCCGTAATGCTTCAAAATATAAAGAGGTGTAGCAGTGGAAACCGCGTCCAAGGCCCCCGGAGCCAGGTAAACGTTTAGGGCCGATTTGGACCAGTCCACAGAAGGGACCCACGCGGCAGTCATTGCCACGGGAAAGGCAGCCATGAGAAACGCCCGTCCCACCAACGCGGGGTTCCAGACATTGAATCCCAGGCCTCCCATAAGCTCTTTATTGATGAAGATAGCAGCGACAGCACCTACAGCCGGCAGCCAATACGGGACTCCCGGGGGTATAACAAAGGCCATGAGAATACCGGTCAGCACCGCGCTGCCGTCAGCGACCGCGATGGGCCTTCCCATAGCCTTCTGGCAAATCGCTTCGACGACAACGCAGGAAATCACACTTATCAACGTTATGATGAGCCCGCGCAAGCCGAAGTTGTAGATTGACAGCAACATTACGGGAATCAACGACGCGGACACGGTCCACATGATCCCCGATGTGGTTTTCCCCATTCGTATATGGGGAGATACAGAAACAGCCCATTGAGGTTCTATACCTCGATCTCTTTGCTCTAGTGTTTCTATCTTTCCATCCTCCCCGGAATAAAAATCAGATCCGAGGGAAACTTTTTTGTGTAAAAAAGTTTCCCCCGTGCCCCCTTCAAAAAACTCCATATCTTGCCCGCTGGGTAGCATCCGCCGGCAGCGGAAGCTACCCAGCGAACAGACTATAGAAGTTTTTGGAGAGGGGTGCGGGGAGGGACCTTTTTACAAAAAGGTTCTCCCCGCCTGGCCGTTACCCGTGTTTCTTAATCGCTATTTTGGCCAGCCTGGCAAATTGGACCAGCGGGCGCTTTGCAGGGCATACATAAGCACAGCAACCGCACTCGAAGCATTCAAAAACACCGAACTTCTCGGTCAAATGTCCCTTACCTGCTTCCACATAGATTGCCACTTCCTTAGGCAAAAGGCCCATGGGGCAGGCCTCCAGGCACCACCCGCAGTGAATGCAGGGGCCGAAGGTATCGGTGTCCGTCTCGTCCTTGTTCAAAAAGAGGACGCCCGACGTGGTCTTCACCACAGGTACGTCGATATTGGACACGGCAAAGCCCATCATCGGACCACCCGACACTATTTTGAGGAGGTCGTCGGTCGTTCCTCCGAGATAGGCCACTACGTCGGACAGGAGTGTGCCGACCTTTACTTTTAGGTTTGCCTGCCGCTTGATCGCTCGTCCGGAAAACGTGGCGATTTTTTCGTACAGCGGTTTGTTCAAAGTCGCTGCCTCGTAAATCGCCAACGCTGTAGAGATATTCTGCACGATCACGCCTACATCGAAGGGAAGACCTCCACCAGGCACCGACCTCTGTGTAAGCGAATATATTAGCTGCTTTTCCGAACCTTGCGGATATTTGACCACCATCCCCTGGACCTGGACGGTTGCGCCATCGGATCCTGAGGACTTCTGAGCCGCCTTGTTCATGGCATTGATCGCGTCGGGCTTGTTCAGTTCGATCCCTATGATCCCGCGTTTGATCCCCAATACCTTAAGAAGTATCTGTACCCCTTCGACCACTTTTTCCGGCTGTTCCAGCATGATGCGGTGATCGGTGGTCAGATAAGGCTCGCATTCAGCGCCATTAAGGACGAGAGTATCGACCTTGGCCGTCGGTGGTGGTGACAATTTCACATGGGTCGGGAATCCCGCACCGCCCAGCCCGACTATTCCCGCGTCCTTGACCCTTGCCAGGAGCTGCTCCCCGGTCAGCTTACGCCAGTCTTCGGGTTCATACTTGCGGGGGGGCGCTTCGGGATTGGTCTCGATGACCACAGCCTCGCACCTTACCATGGTCGGATGAGGCCTTGGCTCGATTGCCTTCACGACACCTGTCACACTGCTATGGATAGTGGCGCCGAGCGCTTTTTCCACGGTGGCGATGACCTCGCCCTCCTGCACTTCCTGTTTCTTCTTGACGACAGGTTTGGCCGGAGCGCCGAAATGCATGGACAGCGGTAAAACAACCTCTGCGGGCGCAGGCATTTCCTCTATCGCAAGGTGCTCGGTCAGTTCTTTGTGCTCTTCGGGATGTACCCCGCCTTTGGGAAAAGTGGATCCTGCCATGATTCCTCTTTATCAGCGTCGTGCGGGCTCGGGAAACAGCTGTTGCCGGGAGATGTCTTTGGGCTCCCCTGGCGGGCACTTCACCTCCGTCACCTGCACGATCAGCTCTGTCGGATTGTATTAAAAAGCTCTCTCCGAGAGCCCTGGAGGGCCGTACACCGTCATCATTGCCGAACAATGATACGAAGGAGTAGAATAATATTGAGATGGCCCGGTGTCAAGAATTTCTTCCCCGGGGTTGTAACCCTTTAGGTACGCGGAAAAATCCCCCCTGCCCCCCTTTACCAAGGGGGGTGGGAGTGGCTTTCTCCCCCTTTTATAAAGGAGGACTGAGGGGGATTTTGAATGGAATCCTCAAGGCTCGGCGAGAAGACCCTGCCTTGTTCCTTCCCGTTACTGAATACTTACCTGCGCTGAGGAGAAGTCTTTGACTTTTCTCGGTATTTTTGCTATTATTTGTTAATTCT
This sequence comes from Desulfomonile tiedjei, assembly GCA_016212925.1. Taxonomy (NCBI): domain Bacteria; kingdom Pseudomonadati; phylum Thermodesulfobacteriota; class Desulfomonilia; order Desulfomonilales; family Desulfomonilaceae; genus Desulfomonile; species Desulfomonile tiedjei. Next base: position 4,789 of record JACRDF010000040.1, on the reverse strand, counting down.
CGGCAAGAAAGATCTCATTATTCGCGTTATTTCGGATTCTTGGCAATTGCGCGGCCGCTTTGGACTTGTTTTCACTTTCTCGACCTTGCCGACGATTATTGAACAGCGGTTGTAGGCTGCCGACACTCGTATGCTGGGAAGCCCCTGATGAGCACTACGCTGAACATGCTCGTTTCCGATAAATGGGAAATAAGGACTCGCGTAATTTTCTGGGTTCTCGGGGTCCTTTTGGGAGGCATCCTTACCTATACCACCCGGCACTTCATCAACGGCGACGCTATCAATTACATAGAAATGGGGGAGGCGCTGCGGTACGGCAATTGGCGAGATTTCGTCAACTTGACGGCCAGTCCCGGTTATGCCGCTCTCCTGGGACTGGGACAGATCCTTCTAAATACGAATCAGATCAACGAGATACCTCTCCTGAAGGCCATAAACTTCGGCTGCCTGATATTTGCAATGTGGGCCTGCGATCTCTTACTGACATCAGCGAAAAGACATTACGCGAGGTTTGTCGAGGGGGGGGTTGCTCCCCTGCCTTGGGCCATGATCATGGCTCTGACGTACAGTATGTTCTTATTCTGTGCTCTTAACTGGGTCCGCCCCCGGACGATCGCTCCGGACATGGCCGTTTTTGCATTCGTTTTGGTGACAATGGCCATCATTCTCCGGATCAAAGAAGACCCTGATAGGTACGTAACCTTCGTTTTGTTAGGACTTTCAACGGGACTGGCGTATCTATTCAAGACGTTTTTTTTTCCGTTTTCGGTCTTTTTCTTCGCGACGGCAGCCTTGACCGCCGGGTCACTAAAGAAAGCTCTCCCAAGAATTGCACTTGCTGCCGTAATCATGATCTTGGTTGCTTCGCCCTGGCTGGTTGCCCTGTCATATAAGGCGGGGCGGCCATCGTACGGCGAAACAGGCAGACTGAACTACGGCCTCTATATCAAGGGTCAAGGCGAGAGCGCTCATACGCCGGCCTTATTGACCGCGAGACCTGAAATACTTCTGTACCAAGACAGCCCTTTCAAGAATTCCACGAGGCCGGCTACCTTTGACCCCAGCTATTGGAAGATAGGAATAGAGCCGCTCTTCGATCCCGGAATGCTTGCCAATCGTCTTGTGGAGCACATTGGCCAGATCTGTTGGGACCGGCCTTGTCTCATCGTGGCAATGCTCCTGTGGGTCGCCTGCAATATCCACTTCGGCTCGCTGAGGATAGGACGGATACGGCCACTTTCCGTTCCTTTGTGTTTGGCTCTGCCGGCAGTGATCGGCATCCTGATGTACAGCTTCATACATGTGGAGATGCGATATGTGGCCCCATTCATATTCCTTGTGTTTATGGGCACTATCCTTTGTGCAAGGTACCGTGAGGGAAATGTCGCCTCAAGGCTCCAATGTATGGCCTCCGCGTTGATGTTGCTCGCCCTGCTGCTCGGACTGACAGTGACTACGGTGCACGATCAGAGCGTCAGGAGCCTGGTCCCTAACCCTGAAAAACCTTCGTACAAAGAGACTTTTTTTCACCTGGTCGCGGTGAAAGACTATCTGAATGGTCAAGGGTTGCCGGCTGGGTCCCAGGTGGCTGTGGTAGCTTTTCCCGCTTCCTATTGGGGTCGAATGGCCGGGGTGAAGATCGTCGGCGAAATTACCAATAACGAAGAAATGTTGTCTGTTACTCGCGAAGAGAGGGAAGTCGCTTTAGACAAGCTGAAATCGGCAGGGGTAAGTGCAGTAGTGGCCAAAGGAAAAGACTTTGCCAAGCTCAGTGACGAAGGTTGGAACCTGGTTCCGGGTACCAAGGACTTTTATGTGTTCACCCAAAATGCCAAACCGCTGAGAGCCCATTTGGCTGAGGATTCGGCCAAGGACCCGCCGGTCCCGATTGCAGTCAGCGGGCGTTAGAATTCGGCTGCCAAGTGGTGGCCTTCACCACTCTGCGAAAGAGGCTTCGCGGAGTAGAACTTGGCACCAAGCCCGCGGTCAATGATTGCATCGAGAATGTGCCCCCCTAAGATTTTGGACATCTCACTGCTGTAGTGTACCGCGTCGACATACAGAGGCTTTTGCAGAGTCTCTTGAATGTCCGCGGACCAGATGAAATTCGGGCCAAGAGGATGGGCCTTAATTTCGCTAGCCATCAACGTGTATCCGGGTTTGAGCCAAGGAAGGTCCGCCTCGTAATCGAACTTCCCAAACACGTTGTACTGCGCGTCGTACTTGTAGACCGGTACCGGCTGCCAAACAAAGACCGGAACAACCTGGAACTCTCCGGCAATGGCCTCAGTAATCCGTTTGTTTATTCGGTAACGGTCCACGACGTTTTGAAGGAGCTTGACTCGCTGGTCCGGGGATGCCCGCCGGAAGGACTCTTGGAGCTTGGTGGGCTTGTTGCTTTCACTCCACGGTGATATTGCCTCCCAGGCCCGCACCACCGGGAGTGCCCGCATAACCTTTCGGTCCAAAGGCACCTCGCCTTCCTCCATCAATTTCTTCAGATCTCCGGTACGGGCCGGCTCGCCGTCGTATAGCGTCAGATCGTTCAAGCCGTCGATAAATATTGCCATATTCGGCACAAATCCAGCGAGTAGCAACTTCTCAAAGAGCAGTCTTTCCTGCACAGAAAAGTAACTTCCTCGTCCAAAATTGTATACGCTTGCCGAAACACCGTAACGGGCCGCCAGCAGCTCTTGGAAGTGCGACGCAATTGTAGAGTCGTCCGCTACTCCATACCCAAAAGTTGTTGAACCACCAAAGACAAAGACTATGAATTCCCCGTCCGGAGGAGGCCAAGGCTTTTGATTCCCTATTGGTCGGAACCCGCGCGCGTCTACCTTAACGTATTCGCCTGCACAGGGGTTTTCCTTGAACTGGGTGTAGCAATCATAACCTTGGGTAAGCCTTCTCGTCTCCGCGATAAGCCTGCTAATCTGTTCCTTGGTCATGCCCGGGTGGAGAGCGGTTAAGGATTCGTGAAATCCTCTGTATGCCCAGGGAGTTCCTTGCATCGCGGCCCTTTTTTGGAAATATGTTCTTACGTCCAAGGCGGCTTGGGCAACCAGATTGATCAACACGAAAAGTAGCAAAGAATTCAGGCAAATTACCGCGAAAACGCCGTAAAAGTTGCCTAGCGACCCCAGCATTCTTCTGATGCGGCCCATTGCCGTCCTCACTGCCGGTCATTCCAGGGTTAATTGTTAGTCTCGCTATCATCGTCCTCAAGGGGTGTCAAGAGCCTCAGTTAGAAGACACCCCGTTTCACACCCGCTCGTTCGGCAAACCTCGCTGGAAATCCTGCCGCGTCCCCATGGTGGCGTTCGCGTTATTGAGATCTAAGAGAGCATGGAGCAATGTTGCCACCGCCGCGGACAATCACTAATTGAGTAGTACTGGGACACCAGTGCACTTAACCCTATGAATATTCAGGTTCCAAGTCGCGTGCATTAGTGGTAAAGCGGTTCCCGAAAGGGGTGAGTGATGGACGAAAAGATCGAGAAGATCGTATTGGCCCGAATAGAACAGCCGGGCTGGTTTTCGACGCGGGCTGTTCTCAAGGACCCGCGAGGGCAATTTTCGGATGACGATCTGCCCCGCGTAGAGGCGGTCATGAAAAGACTCGCGGAAAAAGGCCTTGTGACCCTCTGGCGCCTCATTCTTGAGCAAGAAGGCGTGGAGTTGCTGGCAGCGTCCAGGCCCGACCTTGAACTCGACAAGGACCTGGAACAGAGGGGCGCATGGGCCAAAGCAGTCAGATATGAGGAACAGGCATGAACAGGCCGGAGAAGCCGTTGGGAGAACCATTTTTTGTAACAATATTCTCTCACAGGCTTCATCCTTAAGATCTCCAACTTCGCAGGCGCCGCCATGAGAATTCTCCGGGATCGAGAAATTTATGAAGAGTTCACTGAGACCATGCTGGTGAGGGCTCAACGCTTCGTCTGGATTGCGACGGCAAACATAAAAGGTACCGGCCTTCGTTATCGTAACAAGTTTATATCATTCGTAGATTTGATGGCTATACTCGTGAATCGCGGGGTGTCTTTCCGCATAATTCACGCGGAACTTCCTTCCGGGCCATTCCGCGAGCGGTACGAGCAACTCGACACGAAAGGGCAGCTTAGCGCAGGTGTTGAATTCCTTCAGTGCATTCGCATGCACGCCAAGATCTTCATCGTTGACGGGCAAGTAGCCCTTGTCGGGAGCCCCAACCTCACCGGCGCAGGAATCGGAGCAAAGGGCAAGGCCAAAAGGAATTTCGAAATAGCCTTCCTGTTCGAAGGAGAAGAAGAAACCGAACCATTCGTGGATTACTTCGACTACGTCTGGATGGGAGCCCACTGCACATCCTGCGACCGCCGTGAACTCTGCCCCGCTCCACCTGCGTAGCAGGTGAGACGGGAGAAGGAGAAGGAGGAGGAGGAGGAGAAGAAGAGTGGAGAGGAGAATATGCGGGGGGAAACTTTTGTGAACAAAAGTTTCCCCCCGCACCCCCCTTCAAAAAACTTTCATATCTGTTGAGGTCGATTACGAGACTTCGACAATAACCTTCACCAGTTCCGGCCCCACGCAAGTAATCGGGACACGGCAAAGCCGCTGTTGGGTGCCACGGACTTGGGTTTTGCCAGGTCCGTGCCCGAGTCAAAATCAACCCCAACCGTGACTTTTGTTACCCGAGGGCCTACCTCTTGCAAGACCGGTCGACCTAACATCCCATGATACGGGAGTTTTTGGGGAGGGGTGCGGGGAGGGCGTTTTTGCAAAAACGCCCTCCCCGGATATTATTATT